>JAOZLU010000016.1:0-17159 GCA_029934695.1 Desulfobacterales bacterium
TCGGATTTGGCAATCCGAACCGAGCGGGAAGGGGAATTTTCTTTTCTGCTCCAGCATCAGAATCCAGTTTCATTTTTCACTTCTCATCCGCAGTCTTTCTTTTGAGGCGTCTTTCAACAAGCTTGCCATATATAAGGCCCAGCTTCTTTATTTCCGCTTTTCCAAGTTTTAAAACGGATTTTAATACGATATTATCCGTATAATTCAGGATATTTTCAATGTCAGTCTTGCTTCGGAACATAAGTTCCAAGTGATTCAACTGATTTTCAGAAACATTCCCATAATATGGAACAGCCAGATTTTTGAACTCATTCGGTGTCAATTCCAACACGCCGCCGCCATAGTATCTCCCTTCCAGTTCTGCAAGAATAAAGGTTAAAGTATTGTAAAAGGAAAAAACCAAGTCGGCCATTGCAAACTCATGCTTCATATTCACTCTGTAAAAACTGTCACTGACGTAAACCTCAGCGTCATTGATCAGCAGTTTAGGGTGCAAATGGCATCTCTTGACAAACATACCCTCTGAAACCCACACAGACGGAACATGATACCAATTTTTTCTCAGTCTGCATTTATATCTTTCATGTAAATGCTGTTCCTCCCCTGCCTGAATATATTTTTGTGCATACTTACCGAACTCCGCCCGTCTCTTGTCTCCAAAATGGATAAAATTCACAGGAATGCCTGACTGTTGAAGCGATGACACATCCTGCCGGGTTATCTTTATTTTATTTTGGATCAACGAACCTTTTGAAATTAAGGGCTTGCATAACCTCCTGAGCCTGTATCGCTTTACAATTTCGTCATTCACAACAAAGTATTGATTCGCACCGGTGACAATGCCGGCTTCTGCTTTTTCGCAGTAATATCTGACCGGTTTTAACACTTGTTTTAACTTGTCTATAAATTCGAGTTCATCGGGCAGCAATATGTAATTGGTCCATTTTTCAAGGCTCTTCCTGTGGACATTGTTGTTCTTCTCGGTAAACTTGAGTTCCTTCAAATCATTCAGGGTTTCTACCTGATAAAACGAGACTCCCTGCTTCTGTTTTTTTGACACTTTCTTTATGCCAATCAATACGATGACATCCTGCAATGTTTTTTTGAATATCAGTTCGTTGAATGCAAAAATTTCAATCCGTTCAAATGCAGACAGCAGATATTTTCTTATTCTTTCCGAATATTTGACTTGCAGTATTTCGGCCGGCAATATGAGGCATAAGATACCATTATTATCTAAATTCATTACTGAATTTATGAGAAATGCAGGCCAAATATTCTTTATACTGCTAAAATGTACTCCCGCTTTATGGTAAACATTTTTGCATAATTCTATCTGACTTTCAGTAAGAAGGCTCTTTTTGATATATGGGGGATTTCCAATAATCAGGGAATATTTTTTCTGGTCAGCAGAATGAAATTTCAAATAATCAGCATTTGATGAAAACACAGTTACATGGCTATCTTGGTGAGTATTGCATATATTCAACGCCTTTTCAAGCTCAACCGCGTTTATGTCAACGATTTCGATTCTCACTTCTGAGTAATTTTTTAAATTCCTCAGATTAAACAATGATCTTAAAAAACGCCCATCTCCGCAACAAGGTTCAAGGATGCTGATCGTCTCCTCTTGAAGATAATTTTCAAACAAGTGATTTGTCAAAAAATCTGACAGAATGGAAGGCGTATAGTATGAGCCGGTTTGTTTAGGGTTAGTCATTGTCTGCATCAAGCTTTTTTCGGCAGCTCCTATACTGGCATAATAGCTGTGTATATGTTTCTTTCAGCCGAGGATATATTTCATTCAGATTTTCAATTTCATCTATGAAGGAGTCAATCCTTTCCAAATTCCATATGACCGCATGTCGTCTAAGATACAACTTTAATGCTTTGTGCATATATTTTCCCAACGTAGTCCGACTTCGGATTTCTCCCAACCTGTTTCTCTCAAACTGTTCATCGTACGCTTTGTTGCACGGATCAATGAATCCTTCCTTTCTGTTGTTATGTCTCTTTTCATCTTCTGTCGGCCATTTGTCCCATTTTGCATTATTGCAGTGCCTGCAAGCATACACCAAGTTTCCATAATCATTCTCAGGTATGGTATTCAGGTGTTTTTTCGGGACAAAATGATCAATTTCATAAAATGCGTTTCTGTAGGAATCTTGATCATTGCAATATCCGCATCTTCCGCTAAAATCCTCACGCAGCTCCTTTTTATAGGAATTGTAGCGTTTCTTCTGTTTGAAATCTGTCCTTCTTTTAGGCGTTGTCTCTTTGAGTTCAGGCATTTTCTTTTTTAATCTCCCTCAGCAATTCATCTGTCTTACGAACCAGTTCATTAAGCTTTTCAAGCCCTCCGGGGCGTTTCCAGGCACTCGGAATTTTATCCCTTTTGGACACAGACTTTTCAAGAAAGTTGTCCAACTCAATCATTCTGTCTTCCTCCCAGGCAGAAAGCCCTTCCCTGTCACTCTTTTCTGTCAGCTTCAGCAATTCTTCTTCTGACTCATCCAAGTTTTTGCGATAACTGTCAATTTTGATCCTGATCCTTTTGAGAAGGGTCTGTTTCTCGTCCCCCATCCCCTCTTTTTCATAAACAATATTGGGATCTTCAACCGCATCCAACGCCTCATCTTCATAAGCCGTAAATATGATGAGAGGAAAATTGTGTAATTCTTCATTTATCTTATCAACGATTTCCTCTCCGTTAAAGCGGACAAACTCCTTGTCCTTTAAATCATAATCTATCACCAAAGCTGAAACACCGGATTCAAGGACTTCCCGGAACAAACTCTCCAACGTGGTGTTCTCATTCAGTTCATAGGTGACCACGTCAAAGTCGTTCCTGGCGAACCGTTTGAAACGTCTTATTTCAGCCGGATCATCGTCTATATATCCGATTCTGAATTTTTCTCTCATTTCTGTTTATATCCCTATTTTTTTCAATGGAAAGACCATTTTTAGGTTAATGCCGGATTTTGAATCTAATATCCTGATATCGGCATTATATTCCTCAAGTATTGTTTTAACCAGATACATTCCCATTCCTGTCCCAATGACATTTCCCTTTCTGTCCCTTTTGGATGTTTTGAACGGCAAAAAGATGTCTTCAGAGGTGTTAAAGTCTTTTGAAAGTCCAGGCCCTGTGTCTCCATATATGACTTCAACAGATTTTTCCGATTTTTTCCAGAGAATATTAATACCCCTCTCAAAAGGCGGTTCTGCCCTCCTTTTGAAAGCATCCAGTGAATTCACCAGAAGATTGTTGAAAACTGTATCCAAATCAACTTCAAATGCCCTGATGATACAAGAATCTGATTCCCCTTCCAAATGCAAACTCGTTCTCCTGCCTTCCAAAGCCTTTTTCCATGTATTCCTGAAATTTGAAAAATACACGCTGAAATCCACATTCAATCTTTTCCGTTTATCCCTTCGCAAAGTGGATAGAGAATAGTCCAACCAATGTTTCAACTTTTCATCATCATTTCTCATGTCACTCAGCATTATAAAGGGGTCATCTTCTTCAGGCAAATTCTTCAACGCTTCAAAAGAGATCATTTTTTTTAACATGTCTTTCAATTCGTTGGTCCGACTTAATATATGCCCTCTTAAACTTTTTAGTTCATGAGCAAATGATGATACGATCAGACCAATGCCTGCCAAGCTTCCCATTATTCTCAATTCATTTTCTCTTTCCTGTATCTCTCGTTGATGGACTTCAATTACCTCTGACAATATTCTCACTTCTTCTGGAACTTCTTCTTTTTCCTTTAATCTCTCATCAGCGATCTCCCGGGCCCTTTTCTTTGTCTCCTCATCCCTGTTTCTGCGTTTATGCAACTGATTGAAGGAGAACATAACGTCATTTCTGTCTTTTTCAAAGATTTCGACTATTCCGATCAGGATCTGTCTAAACAGATCAAACGCGTCGTTTTCCTGAATGCCCTCCCGTCCTGCCTTATCCTGAAAACTGACATTTGTGATTCTTGAAATATGAACTGAACCGGAAATCTGATTTGGCCTGATTCTGTAGCCGCCTTTTTTTTGCCCTGCGCCGCCCGGGCTTTCGGCCTGTCTCTCTCCCAAGTTGAGCCAGTCATTGCCATCTTCTCCATAAGGGCGGATTCTGAAGTCATCTCTGAAAATTTTCACCCCGCCAAATTTCTTTAACCAAGTTCTTCTTGAAGCACTTGAAATGCTTTTATACGGATATACGTCTCTTTCTTTGGAAGGTATGCTGTTCTTCAGGAAATAAAAGACAAATTCAAATTGACCGATTTTCTTTATCATCTCCTTAATATCAATCTCTCTGTATCCCGGCAGCAATTCATACAAAGACGTTTCAAATTGGAATTTTCCTTTTTTTAAGGTTTCATAATCATAAGGAAATTTTTTCATGTCTTTCATCGTAAAAACATCTTTGTACTTCATTTCAATCAAATCAAAATTGAGTTCATTTCTTTCAACCGTAATCGTCACCTTGTTGTCTTCGGCGTCCAAATGCTTTGCCGTGATTTTGTAATCAAAGTCGCCGCAAAGCGGAGATTCGATTCTGCCGTATTTGTCTTCCCGAAAAGAACTGAGCAGATCAATTTGAAATATCGGCATTTCTTTTGGTGGAACCAGAATTTCAAGACTTTCAAAAATTTTTCTGACGCTGTCATCATCCCACTCATCTCGCAATATTGATATTTTAATAATGGTGCCGTTGGAAAAATTAATTTCTTTCAACAATTTCTTCAATGGGTTGTAATTGTCTGTCATACTCAGAATTTTGTCTTTTAAATTGAGCTGCTCAAGTTCCTCCCATTCCGCTTCTATATCAGAAAGTGCAGCCCCCTGCTTTTCAAAATCCTTCCAATTGACCTTCCATAAATATCCTTTGTTTTCCCCTTTCGGCAACGTAAGCATCTCGCTTTTGCTGCCAAGTCTGTCAAGAGCGAAACGTCCGATCCCTTTTGCACCGGCTTTGATTCTTCCTGAGTCTGTTTCAATTTCTCGCTCCTTGTTGTCTGTTCCGATCATCATCCATTTATTGATGATTGCGGAATGATTCATGCCGTCACCGTTATCTATTATGCACAGAGTGCATTTGTCTGAAAAATAGGACGACAACTCCGTCAACTGCTCCTTGCCGGTTTCTGATAAAAGCGTATATTTGGAATTGCGCTTCTTGTAGCAATTCCGGATTAAATCAGTTTCTTCACAAAAGATATGGTAAGCTTTGTGATCCAGTTCTGATGGAATCTCAGAATACCTGTTGTCAAAATATACAATGCAGTTTGAGGCATCCGCATCATAGCAGTTTTTGACCAATTCAATGATGGCTCCGCCTGCATTGGCAACATTCTCACGGCCAATGAGTCTGGCTGTTCTTGCAGAAACTTGAAAGGGGATTCTCTTCATTTATTTCCTGACTGTCTGTTTTTACAAAAAATATTCATAGAAAATTTGGCATTACTTTCCATCTTTTGTTCATATATACTCCTTTTCCGATACAGAGTCAACTTTTTTATCCTTATTCATATAAGCAATCCCCGCTCCTCTTCCCGGCTACCCAGTCTTCCTGAATCTCCTGAAATCCGACAAAATTCTCAAAAATTCCGATCCTGGGCTTGTCTGCACATCATGGATTTGAAAAATATCACAGATTATCTCCGATTCCGCTGTTCAGAAGGAATCCGAGAAATCCCTCAAAACAGCGGCATCTGCACGGATTGTCCATCTGCACGGATTAGCGATAGGCAGGGATTTCTTTCTGAGCCAGAAGCCGGGGATCAGATCATCCCGGCAATGAATTACAGCCAATTCCCCATCAGAATGAACGGCGCCCAATAATAAGGATGGGTATAGGGTGCGGAAGCTTTGACATCCGGTGCGGAAGCTTTGACATCCGGTTTCCTGCTCATGCCCGGCATTTTGACAACCCGGTTTCGTTTCCTGTCCCCGTCGCTTTCCGAGTCTCTGATTTCGCCACGGATGAACATGATCTGGGCCTGTTGCAGTGCCGCGGCTTTGGTCAAATTTTTCTCGTGGCGGAGTCTGTACAGGTTCTGCATGAAGATGCCGGTGCTTTTGTCCATGACGGGCCAGAGGGTGGCGAGCACGGCTTTTGCTCCCTGATTCTGGGCCAGGACGCCGAAGCCTTCGATCTCACGGCCTGTTGTTCCGGCCATGGCTGTGTTGCAGGCTGAAAGGGTCATCATGTCTGTGCCGTTGAATCTGAGTTCGTTTTTCATCTGCAAAAGCGTCAGGTGAGTTCCGTCACCCAGCACGAGGTAGGAGGTGATCTCATTTGCGGGTTTGAAGACAAAATGACTGGCAATGTGCAGCACCGGATACTTTCTGCGTAAGATTCGGCGCATGGCTCTGTAATCAAAGTCCTGATCCATGCGGACAATCCCCGGAAGCACCCCGTCCCTGTCGTTCTCATCTTTTCTGACAATGCCTTCAAGCTCCTCCGGGACTGCGGGCAGCGCACCAAGTTTCTGTTCCGGGAATGCCCTGCTCAGGCCCAGACCCGCCACCTGCCATTCCGGGACAGGTTTGTCTCTGATTTTATCCTTTGCCGCTTCCGTAAAGATGACAACTTTGTAATTTTCAGCAATGTATGCGTTTCCGTCGTGCAGGGCCGCTATGGGCAGATAACGGAGCGTTCCGTCTAAGGACAGCATCAGAATTTTGGCTCCGGCCTGTCTCAGATCATCGGCAACGGGGCCAAGGACGTACTTGTAAAGCTCTTTTGAGTATGGAAGCGGATCCCCGTGACGGTTTTGCAGTTCCTGGCGAAAGTCATGGATTTTATGATTCAGGTCTTTGTCAGAAATTACAGCGTCTCTCGCCAACTGAATATCCGGAGTGGTGAGGATGATTCTGAGTTTGCCTTGGGTGACGAGGTAGTGCATAAGCACCACCCCGCTGCCCAGTTCCCGCAAGGTCTCCTGCAAGGCCATAAGTTTCGGCAAATTCTTTGCTCCGATCTCTCTTTGTCTGACAGCGATTTCTTCCGGGTCTTTCCCGGGGACACTGAGTTTGTCAAAATATTCAATGAGTTCTGACAAATACTTGCTGAACCTTGTCTGGGCGACGATCAGATCGTTATCCAACTGTTCAAGCCGGGCGGTCTCCTGCTCGGTCAGTGCGCCTTTGCCTTCTTTTTCCGCAAGTGCCGTGTATTCCCGGCCGTAAGCAACCAGTTTGCCGCTGATCTCGGCATATCTTTCAGCCCAGGGGCTTTCTGCCTCATTATATGTGGCGGTTGTTGAGCGGACACCGCTCCGGGTCGCATCCCGGCGGATGAAGTCGAAATATTCCTCCTCCTTCAACATGGCAAGAACCTGCTGTGCCTCGGGGAGACGGCCCTGGTCAATGAGGAGGTCGGCGAGGTGTTTGTAATACGACTCATTTGTTTTCAGAAA
This sequence comes from Desulfobacterales bacterium, assembly GCA_029934695.1. GTDB lineage: Bacteria > Desulfobacterota > Desulfobacteria > Desulfobacterales > 4be13 > JAOZLU01. Next base: position 7,422 of record JAOZLU010000016.1, read on the forward strand.
TGATTTTTGCAGCCCTTTTTCCATGCCCGTGATTTTGGAGCGCATGGTCTGGATGGTGTTCACAGCTTGTTTGCCTAAGAAGATGGCGGCTCCGGGTTTATTTGTTTTGGCAAGCAGATAGGAAAGATTGCCCTGCACAATTGAGAGCAACTCAGGTTCGCCGCTTGTTTCCGAGATGATCAGAGCCTGCTCATACATGCCTTTGGCCTTCCCGTACTCTCCCAACGAATCATACACTCCGGCAAGATTGTTCGAAGTGGCGGCTACATACTGATGATCATTTCCCAAGGATTTTTTGACAATGGCCAGAGCCTGTTCAAACTGAGGCTTGGCCTGAACATAATCTCCCATATTGTAATAAAGCACACCAAGCTGATTCAACACTGAAAGCACACCAAGCTGATTCAACACTGTGGCAACAGAGGAATCTTCTTTTCCCTTCAGTTTTTCAAGGATTCCCAAAGATTCCTTATATACCTTTATTGCATCGGGAAAGCGATGCAGTTCTGTGTAAATATCAGCCATCTGTCTCAAACCAAATGCCGCATCTTCGGGCCGATGAATGCGGTCAATCTCCTGCGCCTTTTGAAACTGTGCCAGCGCAGCCTCAAACTGCCGCTTTTCCTTCAACAATTTACCATAAGCAAAGTGGGTATCCGCTTTTTTGAGAAGCGTTTCCTTTTTACACGCCTCATCCCGGCATTCCTTCAGAGCCTGTTCCAATCGGCCAATCTCCTGCTCATATTCCTCATCTGACCGGGCCTCAGCAGCCTGGGAATATCCCGGGGGCATGATAAAAACCCACAGAAAAAATGAACACATCGCCCAAATTGTGATAAAGTGTCTTTTTGATTTCATGGTTGTTTCTCCTTTCTTAGTTTTATTGTTTACACGGATTGTTAATCCTTTGTTTATCCGTGAAGCTCTGAACCGCAGATTGACACAGATTGACACAGATTATCTCCGATTTCGCTGATCAGAAACAATCCGGGCAATCCCTCAAATCAGCGGTAATCTGCGGTTCAGAACCGCCTCAACATCCTCCGGATATTTGCAGATCGTAACCCCCACGCTTTCAGCAACAGCATTTGCTTTGACATTCACCAGCGGGGAGATTGCAATCATTTTGTCTATCTGCTTTTTATGCTTCTTTTCGTAGAATTGGACTATCCGCCAAAAATCGTACATGCGGCCTTTGTTTACATAAGAATTCAATCCGAAAGCGATCAGAATCCCGTCTCTTGTCATAATATCCAATTCTATCCACTCCGGAAGACCATACACAACGCCCTCATCGTCAAATTCCTCAATTGTGATGACTTCCGCTCCGAGATATTCCTCCAACTCAGCCCTGGCTAAATTGCGGAAAGATTCCTCCGAACAATCCGGAAGTCCCCAGTGAGCGCCCATAGCTTCCATAAAAATGTCTTTTCCTAACTCTTTCGGCATATATTCACCTCCGCATCTCCCCCGGCAATAAATTGCCGGGCTGTTTATGCACAGATTGGCACAGACTTCGCAGATTGCGAAAATAATCCCTGATTATAACGGATTTAGGGGAGCCTCAGACCTGAACTCGGACATGACCGTAAAAACCACAGAGGGTTCTCTGTGGTTATTAAAAAAATGACTGTTTGTCAATCTCATTCCATGACATTATTTTCTGAACACTGTCATACTTTTTCCCGGCGCAAGGCCCGCTTTCAACGAGAGCATCAGCCCCGGGACCTGCATTGCCAGAATCCTGAACCGGTTTCATCAGCACCACCTGAAGCTCAACAGGAAAGACCCTGGAAACCTTATCTGTATGGGCCAGGAAGCGTTCAACCAGTCCGTTCAGCATAAATTTTTCCCCTTCACATCCTTTTTCCTGCTCTGTCAGACGAACACTCTCCGCATAAAGATTGAGCCTGGGACTCATGTCACTGATGAGTTGCAGATACAACGCCTGCCTCAGACCGGGGCATTGGTTTGTGTATGTTTCACCCACCTGCCTCAGCTGGGATCGGATATTGTCAGACACCTGTTTTCCCAAGATGCTGAAATGACAGACATCTGATATTGCCTTCCCGCCTGCCTCCACATACCATTTGTATGATGCGCCTGCCTGAAATTCATAATCAGCATGAAGAAATTCGCCTGCGGTCATCAGCCTGCTGACAAGAGGTTTGTCCCTCTTTTCCCCAACCTCCCGGATGACAAGTTTTGCTTTGGGATGCTGCAAGTTGTCAGACCTGTCTCCCCATTTGAAAAGGATCGGCCCGCCATAAAGCGCGGTGGTTCCCTCAGTCGGACAGACAGAAATCCGGGCAGCCGGACTCTCGCCCCGGCTCGCAACTCGGCCCGGGGTCTGAGGCCTGCGCCTGATTTTTTTCCACATATCCGAAAGAAAACCCATGAGCCAGCCGGGAGAATCGCATCTGCCCGGATCATAACTCACCACAGTCTCTTTAGTGACGGTTTCCCAGCAATCTTCATGCCTGTAAACAAGTTTCACGCTTTTCCCTTTATGCGGGATAATCATATCGCCATTGAAAACCTGCATATTCTCAACCAGCCGGCTCACAGCTTTCCCATTCCGCCGGAGTTCATAGCATTTTTCAGGCTTCATCCCGGTCTTCACCCGCACCTCTCCCACAAATTCCTCTGCTCCCGTATCATGGCCCGCTGACATGATCAGAAAACACACAAAAACCCCTGCAAAAAAATATCGTATCATTCTTCCTCCTCCTCTTCCCATACGCATCAAGCTAAGAACATAACCAACTGTTTTTATTGACACACAACCTGCCGGACGGGGTTGCAAACCCCGTCCGGCAGCATTTTGCAGACACCCGGCAGCGTATCATTCTTCCTCCTCCTCTTCCCGGCTCGCCCAGTCTTTCAGAATCTCCTGAAATCCGACAATGTTCTCAAAGATTCCGATGCCGATGACCATAAGCCAGAAATCCAAAAATAATCCCCAGTTTGTAAAAAAATGCACACTCAGCAGTTTATGTAAGACATAGAGGAGCGCAGTCAGTGTCAGCGCGGCAGGCGTGGGATTCAGATAAAGAAAAACCAGCGCGGACAGAACAGTCAGCACGGCCTCCATGGAATATTTGTATTTGTATGAAATCTCGTGAATCTGCTCTCCTCTGAGAAAAATGTTCATCCCGTTTGCCAGCAGAAAAAGCCCGGGCATGTCACCAAGGGGCGTGGAATGTATGTCACCCAGTTCCTCATGCACGGAACCGATGAGCACTGTCTTTCCACAATATATATCTGAATCGGACTCAGTGTCAAGCAGTTCGGCAGAAGTTCTTTTCATGTCAAAAAGCGGATCAGCTTTTTTTGTGTAAGTCTTCATCACATTCTCCGGCACAATACGGAACTTGTATCTGGCAGGAATGCACTCGCTCCCGGCATCCTGACGGAGGATCCGGATCGGTTCCAGGCCTTCGGGACCATGAATCAGAATATCTGACCATGAATCATCCTTCAGTTGGGCCTGTGTCTGCTTCAGGATAGCATTGCCTTTTTTTCTCCCATGCCATTGATAAACAGCAGCCAGGACTGACATGGAAAGTGCGGTGCTGCCTTTGTCGTCTTTTTCGTACAGACGGAAGTGCCGAACCTTTGAATCCAAAGGACTGCGGAAAATTCCGGGGGTTCCCTGTTTTATGACATCACTCTGTCTGTTCAGCAGGTCATGAAGTCGGCAGACATACTCCGCGGGCCGGGTCTCTCTGGACTGGTCCTTCTTTAAGGGGAAGAGGAGCCTGCACTCCTGTTCCATCCGGGGCAGAATGATGACCGCATCATTCTGCCTTGCAATATCTGCGGCCTGTTTCAGAAGCTCCAGGAAATCCCGGTTCTCATCCTCAAGCGGCACGGGTTTGTCCACCTCAATGTCTGCCACAACCACCTTTGCCCCGAGTTTCAGGGCACTGACAATCGTCCTTCCCAGGGTTTTGCGGGGTGTCCAGAAATCCCCGCCCGGGCTTTTTTCATAAGTGTATGCAGAACGGTCAAACGTCACAAGACGAATTGCGTCAGAGACCGGTTCTCTGTCCCCGCGGTCAATGAGTGTGTTCTTAAAATCCTTTTTGACGAGATAATCATACGTTTCATTAAGCAGCTGCTGGCCCATATTGGTGTAAGGTGCCAGATGAAGAAGCGCGACCACCACCGCGGCCCCGATCAGATTCACCAGAAAACGCCTGCGCTTTTCAGGGGACCAGCTTTGCCGGTCAGAAAAGTCCGTCATGTTCTGCAAAAATATCCTGACAAAATCAAAGGTTATCAGAGAAACGAGGCATATTCTGATGTACTTGAAGAGCTGCCTGTACATCATGGATCTGAAAAATATCATAATGGATCATCCTTTTCAGCGAAATTGTTCAAATTTATGGGAAACCTGTATGGTCCCGCTGGATTGCTAAATCCAGCGGGTTCGGATTTGGCAATCCGAAACCGGGCGGGACATCTGTTTGCACCGACAGGTGTGTATGATAATTTTTTGAAATCATTATATCAACTTTCAACTTTTCACTGTGGCGTTTACTGCCGACTTATGTGAAGGTGGTTTCCTGTCCTTTCCTTTATCTGTGCGCCTGGCAGTCCCCATGTATATGGCTGCAATCGTAAGGATTGCGCCGGCAATGCTGACAGAGGTGGTTTCTTTGTTGAAGAAAAGCATATCCCATACAAATGCAAGGGCCGGCTGAAGCAGAAGCAGCAATCCGGCAAGGGATGCCCTTATTCCGGGAAGCCCTGTTGAGATCAGAATCCAGCCGATCACCTGACTGAACAGCCCATAAGAAAAAAGGACAACAATGGTCTGAGCATCCGGCAGCATGAAAGACGCTCCTTCCTGCCATACGCCAATCCCAAGAAATACCGATGTTGCAAAGGTGATAATCATGAGATTTGCCATTGGTGAAAGCGGATCGTTCATTGACTGAAGTTTCCGTAATGTCAGCACATATCCGCAATAGCATATTGCTGTCGCCAGCCCCAGCAGAATGCCGAGCCTGTAACTCTCCCCCATGTGGTCCCAACGGATTCCCACGATCATGAAAAGACCGATCATGGCAAGAGGAATGGCCAGGATGAGTCTGAGGTTCATTTTCTCTCCCAGCACTGTCACTCCAAACAATGCAAGGAGAAAGACCTGGAAATTGGCGAGAATTGTCGCAAGTCCGGGCCCGATGTAATGAATGCTTTTATGCCAGAAAAGCAGATCAAGGGCAAAGATGAATCCGCAAAGGATTCCCAGGGCAAAACAGGGAAATCCCTTCCACAGCCGCTCCCGCTTCCATATCATAATGAGCATAAGAATAACGCCTCCCAGGAATACCCGGTAAAAACCGGCCACGGTGGGTGTCACATGGGCCAGCTTCACATATACCCCTGAGAAGCTGATCATAACAGCCCCGATCATTACTTTGAGGGCTGGCAATTTTTTCCAGTCTGTCAAATCATTCCTCCATAAAGATTTAAATATCATATAAATTTTGAGAAAAATTGTCCGGAGTGCAAAGCTTGCTTTGTGCGTGTCCGACCAGTTAAAATAAGCCTTTAATCTGATAAATCAAGGCGCGGACGGCGTTACTCTGTCCCCCAGAGGTATATTCCTACCCATTGACTGCTCCCTTTATTTTGTGAAATTAAACAGTCAGACTCAGCGCAGTAAAACGGGGTTAGGCTTATTGAACCGCAGATGAACGCAGACGGCCTGTATGCCGGGCAGAGTGCGGGCCAGTTCATCCACAGTTTGTGTAAGGGATTTTCCCAAAAAATAAAATACCCGGAACGTACATTTGATATTATTCTGATTATAAGGGATGCGGGGAGGCTGCAATTTCAGAGCGTCACACGCCGACATATCTCACACAGAGACACAGAGAACACAGAGAAAAGGCGCAGAGGATAAAAGCGGGCACATTTATGCCCGGCTTCCGGGTCGGACAGCCCAGCCGGTATCTGACTCAGTAATTTCAGCAGGTTGTACTCTCCCCTCCCCGCATCCGTTATAATCAGATATTATTTAATATGGACAATTCTATACCATTATAAAAGCCGGATGTGAATATGTCGCAAGTTTTAATCATAGACAACAGCAGGTGGTTCGTGTCAGCGGCTGCCAGGAAAATAGAGACAACGGCATTGAACCTGAAGGTTAAATCGGTCCAATCCTATTCTGAGACAGTCAGGCTGATGAATGATGAGTTTTTTGTCGCTTTTGTGGGGCTTTGTCTCAAAGATACCCTGATGCACAATTGTGGATTTTGTTCTCTCAAAAAATATACCTGCCATTGTTTTCACAGGAAAATTTGATGATAATATCCGGAATAATATTTTATTCAGGAAAATCGTTGATTACGTTCTGAAAAGAGACCTCACAGTCTTGATTATATTATTTCCCTTATCAGACGCATTAAACGAAATCAGTCAATCAAAGTTCTTGTTGCTGATGATTCTTCAATTGCCAGAAAAAATATTTGCGGATTGTTAAAAGTACATCAGTATAAGGTGTTTGAAGCCTGCGATGGAAATGATGCCTGCAGGATTTTGGATGAACACCTGATAGCAGAATGCAAAAACAAAAACAAAAGCTCCTGTCCTCTATCCTTATTTTATAGTTACATTTTAACTACAATGTGATTGTATAGGAAAAATTTAAAAATGGCTGTTGACAAAAATGATTATATCAGAGTAGAATGATTTTTTTATGGATAGTAATGACAGCTTTTTATTTAAGAAGAAAAATTCGGCTCGGAGTGCAAAGCCTGCTTTGCACTTGTATGAGCAGAGACTATGGAATGAATAATCATACAATGAAACCTGTTGTCGCAATTGTGGGAAGGCCCAATGTGGGCAAATCCTCTTTTTTTAATCGTGTCACCCGGACAAGAGATGCCATTGTGGATAATCTCCCCGGGGTCACGCGGGATCGGAATTATGGCAATGTCAATTGGGATGGTGTTAAATTTACGCTGATTGATACCGGCGGATTTATAGAAAATGATGCAGATAATTTTGCACATCATATCCGTTTCCAGATACGTCAGGCCATAGAAGACGCTGATGTTATTGTCCTTATGCTGGACGGCAAAGGCGGAATTTCCCCTTTTGACGCGGATATTATCGAAATGCTTCGCTCCCCCCTCACAAAGCCGGTTTTTTATGCAGTCAATAAAATAGACGGCTTTGAACAGGAGGTGAATCTTTACGATTTCTATGCCCTTGGCGTGGAAAATCTGTACCCTGTTTCAGCGGAACACGGCTATGGTATAACGGATTTTTTGGATGATCTGGTACGGGCACTTCCTGAATCTGTTCCGGAGCCGTCTGAAGAAATGATCCGCGTGGCCGTTGTGGGCAAACCGAATGCCGGAAAATCCTCTCTGATAAACCGTATTTTGGGAGAAAATCGCCTGGTGGTCAGTCATGTACCGGGAACCACGCGGGATGCCATTGACTCGGTCTGCAATATTGACGGGAAATCCTATCTTTTTATCGATACAGCAGGCATCCGACGAAAAGGGCGGGTGTCAAAAAAGCTTGAAAAGTTTTCCATTATCAAAGCTTTGAGGAGCCTTGACAGATGCGATGTGGCCCTGATTGTCATGGATGCGGATGAGGGAATCACAGATCAGGATATCAGTATCGCTGGTTATGCTTATGAGCGCGGGTGCGGCTGCATCCTGCTGCTGAACAAATGGGACATCATTGAAAAAGACAGTAAGACTGCCCAGAAGTTCTATGAACGGCTGAGAATGGAAGCAAAATTTTTAAGCTTCGCACCGGCCATGACCATTTCAGCGCTCACCGGGCAAAGGGTTCAGAAAATTTTCAATCTTGTTGATGAGGTTTACGGTCAGTACGCCACACGGATCGGGACTGGCCCGTTGAACAAAATTTTGGAACGGGCGACTGGAAAAAATGAACCGTCGCTTCACAGGGGAAGGCGGATCAAATTTTATTACGCAACCCAGGTTTCTGCAAAACCGCCGACCTTTGTCTGTTTTGCAAACTTTCCTGAAGCTGTCCATTTTTCCTATAAAAGATATCTGATCAACCAGATTCGTGAAGGCACTGGTCTTGACAAAACCCTAATCCGGATTATCTTCCGCAAGCGAACGGGTCGGCTGAAATTTGATAAAAAAGTCAGGCGAACAAAGTGAAATGCAGGGTTGGTGGAGCGAAGCGGAACCCACCTGCATTCCGGGTATTTTAAGGACACGGTCAGGGAAATCATTAAACACTCAGGATCGCTCCCGGTCCCTTTTCATATACGGAATGCTCCCACAGGCATGATGAAATATCTCGGATATGGCAGGGACTATAAATACGCACACGATTATGAAGACGTATTTATTTCTCAGACTTATCTGCCGGAAACGCTGGAAGATCAGCGTTTCTACTTTCCCACAGAAAGAGGTTACGAAAAAAAAATAAAACAGAGACTTGACAAGTGGCGCAACTTAGAATATCAGGAGAAAAAATAATGGAGAATAAGGCATCCTTTATATATATAAACCAAAAAGTAGTTTACACTTTTTCTGACCTGCGGAACAACTTTACAGGTCATTCAGAACGATTGCAAAATTCTGCTGATTATAACGGATTCAGGGGAGGGCATAACCTGCTGAAATTACTGAGCCGGATATCGGCAGTTCTGTCCGGGCTGTCCGGACATAGGTGCCCGGCATAAATTTTTATGTGCCCGCCCTGCCCTGCGCCTTGTCTTTGTGCCCTCTGTGCCTTTGTGTGAGATATCGGGCGTATGACGGCTGAGATTAAAATGCTCGGGCACTTAAACGTCATCAATTTTTTTTTATGCGAAATGAAAAAAAGATTGCCAAAACGAAAAATAAACCGTATTTCTCCAGAAAGAAAATGGAACAGCGTATCATCAATAATTTAAATTTAACGAAAGGTGTGAAGCGATTATGAAGAAAGAAAAAGGAAAGAAGAGCAATGCCCAGTTGATCATAGGAACCCTGCTGACGGGCAAAACGTTGAGATCGAGGGATATTTCCGATATGGTCCTCAAAAAAACAGGCAGGGAAATCAAGGTTCAGGATGTCGCAAGTATGCTCTCCAGAATCAGTGACAGTAAGAAATGCGACCTGGGCTTTTTTATTGAGAGGAAGCAGGTGGGGAACGGCTTTGTCTATCACATGGTCAAAGAAGCTCTCAAACTCTCGGAAGAAAAAGCTTACGGCCTGACGCTGAAAACTGGAAAGGAAAGGTATTCGATTGATCAGGCCCAGAAAGATTTTCCCGGGCTGGCGAAATATGTCAAGGGTGGGTCCAAGCCCAAACCCAAACTCAAATCCAAATCAAAGCCCAAGGCTGCGAAGCCTGCTCCCGCTAAAGCGGCGAAACCTGCTGTTAAAGCGGCAAAACCTGCTGTTAAAGCGGCGAAACCTGCTGTAAAAGCGGCAAAACCTGCTGTTAAAGCGGCAAAACCTGTTGCAAAACCCGTAAAAAAGCAGGCAAGCCCGGTTAAAAAGCAGCCTGTTTCTGCGCCTGTTCTGGAGCTTGCTGACCTTGAAAAGCTGGTTGCCAAGATAATTCAGGAGAAGTTTGAGGGCTTAAACCTCAAGGTATCTTTCAAGATGGACGATGAAGATTAGTGAAACGGTTCGCTATACCCTTTTGTCATTTTTAGCGTTTTCAGGTAAGGGCGACCGCAGATGCTCGCCTGGGATTGACTGATGCTCGCCTGGGATTGACAAATCCCAG
>JAOZLU010000016.1:17259-28689 GCA_029934695.1 Desulfobacterales bacterium
GCATTCCCGGCGGATTTGTCAATCCCCCGGGAGCGGTTCGGGATTGATGCTCGCCTGGGATTGACAAATCCCAGGCATTCCCGGCGGATTTGTCAATCCCCCGGGAGCGGTTCGGGATTGATGCTCGCCCGGGAGCGGTTCGGGGTCATTTCCGATGATAAAGCTTGTCAGAGAACTGCCAAAGCTTTGCTTCAGCACTCCGGATAATCTTTTTTGAGGTCTCCTATCATAAAGGTTTCATTGATCAGAATTTTACTCTTCGTATCCCTGCTTTTCATTATCCCTTCTCAGTCTCTGTTGGCAGAACAAAGACGTATCATACAAACAGATGAAATTGTTGTACTCTTTGATGCTCCTCTGGAAACGGTTGCAAAGGAAATCACAGCAGCCTATCCGCGACTGAAATCGGAATTGGAAGGGACGTTCAGGTGGAAACTGAATTTCAGGCCCACAATTCTGCTGATTAAAGACAGGAAAACATTTCAGAAGATAACAGGCAACGATTTTTTTGTTGCTTTTGCCGTTCCTCGGCAGAAGCGGATTGTGATTGACTATTCAAAAATGAACAGACATCCCTTTACGCTTGACGTAACGCTGAAACATGAATTATGCCACCTTCTGCTTCATCATCACATCCGAAAAGCAACACTGCCCAAATGGATTGATGAGGGAATATCACAGTGGGCAAGCGACGGGATATCAGAATTGATAATGGACAGAAAACGGTCCGTGCTTGATGAGGTGACATTATCAGGAAATTATATCCGGATCCATGCGCTGACCTATCGTTTTCCCCGGAACAGACTCTCTCTTCTGCTGGCTTACGAACAAAGCAAAAGTCTGGTATCCTATATAATAGATGAATTCGGCGAAAACGGAATGCTGACGATACTCAGACATCTGAAGACCGGGGATGAGGCGGATGTTGCGATCCGGAAAGCACTGTCGCTCTCTTCCGGAGAACTTGAAAGCAGATGGTACAGCCATCTCAAAAAAAGAAGGACCTGGTTTGTCTATCTGGCAACCCACCTTTATGATATCCTCTTCTTCTTTGCCGCGCTGACAGCGATATTCGGATCCATAAAACTGGTAATCAGAAAGAGGGCGTATGAAGATGATGATGATGACGAAGCGGATGAGGATGCTTTATGAAACTCAACACCGTTCTTAGCAGGTATTTACTCAGGGAAATGATTTCGCCGTTTGTCATCAGCCTGATATTCTTCACCTTTATCTTCCTGCTGACACGGATACTGGATATCACAAACATGATTGTGAATTATAAAATCGGCGTGTCCACTGTTTTTCGGATGATTATTTATTCCATGCCGTATTTCCTTGTATTCGTGATTCCCATGTCGGTCATGATGGCCGTTCTCCTGACCTTTCTTCGCATGTCAGGCGATAACGAGATTCTTGCGATTAAGGCGGGAGGCATCAGTGTTTACGGCCTGCTTCCCCCTGTATTCATATTCTGTCTTATATGCTGTCTTATTACAGGCGTTATGGTCATTTACGGACTGCCCTGGGGCAGGGTGTCATTGAAATCGCTGACAATCGAAGTTGCCACATCCAGCATTGATATCGGGCTGAAAGAAAGGACGTTTAATGGCAGCTTTAAGGATGTGATGCTTTATGTGAGCAGAATCCATAAGAAAGACAGGACCCTGACAGATGTTTTTATTGAAGATCGGAGGCGTGAAGGTCTTGTGATTACGGTTGTCTCGCCCAAAGGACAGTTGTTCAGCGCACCCGGGAGACCCGTGTTTCATCTGAGGCTGTCTGACGGAATCATCAATCAGGTTGACCTTGAAAAACGCTCGGTGAATTCAATCCATTTTGACACATACAATCTGAGCCTTGATCTCCGAAAGGCTGTTGAAACGGCAAAAGGCGATCCAAAAGATGAAAAAGAAATGAGTCTTGCCGAACTGAGCGGCTATCTGGAAGATAACGCACAGGAAAAAGATGGTCAGTATTATGCGACCCTGACAGAATACCACAGAAAATTTTCAATCCCTTTTGCATGTTTTGCTCTCGGGATACTTGCCGTTCCTCTCGGGGTGCAGTCAAAATCCTCAAAGCGGTCCTTTGGAATGGGGCTGGGGCTTGCTTTTTTCCTGTTTTATTATCTGTTGCTGTCTGTGGGGCTGGTTTTCGGAGAAACAGGCGTGTATCCGCCGGTGATCGGAATGTGGGTTCCCAATATTGTTGTGGGCGGTATCGGACTGTATCTTTTGGCAAGAACCGCATAAGATCGTCCGATACAAAATTGTCTTTCTGTCAGAACTGATTCATCGCTGTAAATCCGTATTTGATGATTGATGTTGGATGTTGGATGCTCGGTTCGGACTTCGGCAAGCTCAGTCTCCGTGGCGAGCTCAGACGAGCCGCCGAAGTCTGAGCCCGCCGAAGTCTGTTTTATTCGTTGAAAATTTTACCTGCAAGCTCAATATCTTCCGGACAGAACACAAAAAGGCACCTTTCATCCGGTGAAGAAACCGAGCCGTAAATATAGTTGATATTTATCCCTTCTTCCCCGAATTTCGTTGTGATCTCAGCAAGTGTGCCAGGTTTGTTTTCAAGCTTGACGGCAATGACCGGCATGCTGTCGAATACATAGTCATTTTTTGACAGCAGGTCTATTGTCTTGTCTGTCTGATCCACCAGAAGGCGTATCAGGGCAAACTCGGCTGAATCCTTCCGCATGGAATTATAGCTTGCAACGGAAGCGATTCTTTTTAATGATTTTCCCCTGGCATGAAAAAGTTCCTGCACATAACTTGAAGCATCCTGTATCGTCAGCGCGTCAATATTAATATTTTCACTTGAAAGCAGGGACGATAATTTGCCAAGTTCACCTGGAACATTTTTCAGAAAAAGAGATATTTCTGTTCTTACCATTGTTTTCACTCCTCATCTATAATTTTTTAAAAGTGTACAAAAAATTACGGGCGGAAAGAAACCCGGTTTTTCACAAATCGGTCAATTTCGATGCCGGAAAAAGCCGGGTTTCATTTTTTACCCTGTACAAAGTGTCCAACCAAGCTGTTGTACCCTTAATCCTTACTTTAACAGCTTTATATGCAAAATCAGAGGGTAAGTCAACTGCCAACTTGCAGACGGGGTTGAAAAAATGATATTTGGTCTTGACTAAATTAAATCTGTCAATTATATAAACTCTCTTTTAATTAAGAAATGCAGCGTAATCTGAACATATTTTTTAAGAGGATTTAAAAAACGTGAACTTGAAAACGAGGAACCAGTTTGCGTTTTCATATCATTATTATCTGTATTATTTATACATAGAACAAAAAAGATGAAACTCGGCTTTATCCGACAGGGAAAATCACCTTATACCGGAAAAAAAATCGGGTTTCCCGCACAGCATTGTTATATTAAAAAAGACATTGATACTGATACGGATTTTTCGCTTTTGCGGGAAAGAGGCACTGGTTCAGTTGAATGGGAATCGTATTAAAATCAAGTGGTTGTCAAAATATGCAAAAAGACTGATAACTGTCTGTTTTCAAACGGTATATGGGCTGATTTTCTTAAAAAATCCCATTGAACTGAACCAGTGCCGGGAAAGACGTTGAACATAAGGGAAATCATAACAGATTTAATATGTAACACCAATTAAGAGTTAAAATTTGAAACTTGAAATTTAATTCTTAATTTGGGTAATTCGTTCAGAGACAGTGTTCAGATGTTGAAGTGTTTAACAGCAAAAAACGAAGTTTTTGCCAAAAGCCTGGTTTTCAGTTCATATCCCAAAACACCCTGACATGCTGACACTCAAACCCTAAAACAAGGACAACAAATGAGCCCAAACAAAGAAAAAAAAGATGTCATCGGTTCTGTATTGGTTGTAGGAGCAGGGATTGCCGGCATTCAGGCATCCCTGGATCTCGCTGATTCCGGATACCTGGTATATTTGGCAGAACGCAAATCCGCCATTGGCGGGGTCATGGCTCAGTTAGACAAGACCTTCCCCACCAATGACTGTTCCATGTGTGTCATCTCCCCCAAGCTGGTTGAGTGCGGGAGGCACCTGAATATCGAACTTCTGACCATGACGGAAGTGGAGGAAATGTCTGGTGAAATCGGAAACTTCCAAGTAAAACTGAAGCAGAATCCCCGTTATATAGACATATCCAAATGTACGGCCTGCGGGGAATGTCAGAAAGTGTGCCCCATAGAATGTGACAACATGTTTGACGAGGGGCTGCGGAAACGGAAGGCAGCATTCAAGCTTTACCCTCAGGGGATGCCCAGCGCCTTTGTCATAGACAAGCGGGGAACAGCGCCATGCAAGGCAACCTGTCCGGCCCATGTCAGCATCCAGGGGTATGTCGCACTGATTAACGACGGACGGTACCGGGAAGCCATTGAGCTTTTCAAGGAGAGCCATCCATTCCCTGCCATCTGCGGCCGCGTCTGTCACCATCCCTGTGAATCAGAATGTACGCGCAATGATGTGGACCAGCCTCTCGCCATTCAGCATCTTCACAGATTCATCGCAGATCAGGACATAGCCGCGGATGAACCATACATCCCGGAAGTAAAGGAAAATCGGGATGAAAAAATCGCCATCATCGGAGCCGGTCCCGGAGGACTCAGTGCTGCCTATTTTCTTGCCCTCCGAGGCTATCAGGTGACAGTCTTTGAAAAACTTCCGGTTGTGGGCGGCATGATGTCCGTGGGAATCCCTGAATATCGCCTTCCCCGTGATATTATTGCCACCGAAGTCAGAACGATCGAAGAAATGGGCGTCACCATCAGGACCGGTGTTGAATTCGGCAAGGACATCACTCTGGACGGACTCAAAGCCGAAGGATATGCAGCCCTGTTTTTAGCCACCGGACTTCACGGCGGACGCGCACTTGGCGTGGAAAATGAAGATGCCGAAGGCGTGTTGCAGGGCGTTGATTTTCTGCGTGACACCGCCATGGGAAAGGACGTGTCCATCGGCGAGGAGGTGATCGTCATCGGCGGTGGCAACGTGGCCATAGACGTGGCCCTTGTCGCGAAGCGCAAAGGGGCAAAAAGCGTCACCCTGGTATGCCTGGAAAAACGGGAAGAAATGCCGGCATGGGAGCATGAAATCCAAGAAGCTCTGGAAAGTGAAATCAGAATCGTCAACAGCTTCGGGCCCAAATCCTTTTTCATTGACAAAAGCAGCAAGGTTTCCGGACTGGAATTCAAAACCTGCAGTGCAGTCTTTGACGGGGAAGGCCGGTTCAATCCCCAGTACGATGACAACGCGTGTGAGGCCATGTTCGGCGACACAGTCATCGTTGCCATCGGCCAGAGTGCACAGTTGGATTTTGCCAAAGATCAGAGCTTATGCATAACCCCCAGAGGCGGACTGGAAGCTGACCCCATGACCCTGCAAACGCCCATTGACTGGGTTTTTGCCGGCGGCGATGTCTTTTACGGTCCCAAATCGGTTGTGGATGCAGTGGCCTGCGGCAAAGAGGCAGCGGAAAGCATCCACCGGTTTGTCAACGGTCTTGACCTCAGAGAAAACCGGGAAAAAACCTGGGACATTGGAAAACCTGAAACTTCGGATGAATCACAATGCCCCCGGGTGCCGGTCAGGTGTCTGGAGCCGACTGAGCGGGAGTGCAATTTTCTGGAAGTTTCCTTTGGATACAACGAGGAGGAAGCCAGGCAGGAAGCTGAACGCTGTCTCAAATGCGGTGTCTGCTCTGAGTGTTACCAGTGCGTCAAAGCCTGTCTCGCAGAGGCAATAGATCATGAAATGGAAGCACAGGAACATAATATTGAAGTGGGCGCTGTCATCCTGGCTCCCGGATTCACCCCCTTTGATCCCTCAAAGTATAAAACTTACAGCTACGCAGATCATCCCAATGTGGTGACCTCGCTGGAATTTGAGCGTATCCTTTCTGCCTCAGGTCCTTATGAAGGGCACCTGATGAGACCTTCAGATAATAAGGAACCGGATAAAATCGCATGGTTCCAGTGCGTGGGATCGCGGGATATCAACCAGTGCGACAACAGCTACTGCTCCTCTGTCTGCTGCATGGCTACCAACAAGCAGACCATCATTGCCAAGGAACACAGCGACAAAGACCTTGACACTGCGGTTTTCTTCATGGACATGCGGACTTATGGGAAGGATTTTGAGAAATATTATATGCGGGCGCGGGATGAAGGCGGCGTCCGATTTGTCCGCTCCAAAGTTCACACGGTGGAGCCGCTGGAAAGCGGTGACCTGAGCATCCGCTATGTCACCGAAGCCGGAGAGATCATCGTCGAAACTTTTGACATGATCGTGCTTGCGGTGGGTCTGTCCCCCAATCCGGATGTGATTGACCTGGCAAAAAAACTGGACGTTGATCTGAACCATCATCAGCACGTCCGGACAGACAACCTGTCACCTGTGATGACCAACAGGGAAGGGATATATGTCTGCGGCGCGTTCCAGGAGCCAAAAGATATTCCCCAGTCAGTCATGGAAGCCTCCGCGTCAGCCTCATCAGCCACCGGGTATCTGTCCCAGGCCAGAGGGACCCTGACCCGTTCCAGGGAACTGCCTCCTGAACTGGATATCTCAGAACAGGAACCCCGTATAGGCGTGTTTGTCTGCAACTGCGGCATCAATATCGGCGGCGTAGCGGATGTGCCCGCAATCCGGGAATATGCCAGTACCCTGCCTTACGTCGTCCATGTTGAGGACAATCTCTTCACCTGCTCCCAGGATACCCAGGACAAGATGAAGGGGGTCATTCAGGAAAACGGGATCAACCGGGTGGTGGTGGCATCCTGTTCCCCGCGTACCCATGAGCCGCTTTTTCAGGAAACCATCCGGGACGCAGGGCTGAACAAATACCTGTTTGAAATGGCCAACATCCGGGACCAGAACACCTGGGTTCACATGAATGATCCTGAAAGGGCCACAGCAAAGGCCAAAGACCTGGTCCGCATGGCGGTGGCAAAGGCCGCTTATGTTGAGCCGCTTCATCAGGTTGCGCTTGATGTGAAACACGCGGTTCTTGTTATCGGCGGCGGCGTGGCCGGGATGGAAGCCGCACTCGGTGTGGCAGATCAGGGATTTCAGACTTATCTTGTGGAAAGAACGGACATTCTGGGCGGGGTTGCCCACAGGATACAGGCCACCTGGAAAGGGGAAGATGTCGCCCTCTATCTTAATGGCCTGACTGAGCAGGTGCAGAAACATCCGCTGATCCGGCTCTTTCTCAAGAGCGAGGCGGTTGAAACCACGGGTGTCATCGGCAATTTTACTTCCTCTCTGATTACCGCGACTGAGGACAGCATGGTCTCCACTGTGGTGGAGCATGGGGCAACCATTATTGCCACCGGCGGGAAAGAATATATCCCCACAGAGTATATGTATGGGCAGCATCCTGATGTGATGACGCATCTTGAGCTGGATGAGGCTTTCACTGCCGGGGATAAGCGCATTGCAGATGCAAAAATGGCTGTGTTCATCCAGTGCGTGGGGTCCAGGACAACCGAGCGTCCGTATTGCAGCAAGCTGTGCTGCACACACAGTCTCAAGAGCGCGCTGAACCTCAAAAAAGTCAACCCGGACATGCAGGTGTTCATCCTTTACCGGGATATCCGGTCTTACGGATTCCGGGAAGATCTGTATAAAGAGGCGAGGGAGAAAGGGGTACTGTTTGTCCGCTATGACCTTGAACATCTGCCCCAGGTTGCGGCAGATGATCAGAACGGACTCTTGGTGACGGTCAGGGACCATGTGTTGCGAAGACCTCTTGAACTGAAGCCGGACCTGCTGGTTCTGGCCACGGCGATCCTTCCCAATGAGAACAAAGATATATCCGAACTGTTCAAAATCTCTGTCAATGCCGAGGGATTCTTTGTGGAGGCCCATGCAAAACTGAGGCCGGTGGATTTTGCATCGGAGGGTATCTTCATGGCTGGGCTGGCCCACTATCCCAAACCGCTTGAGGAAAGCATTGCCCAGGCCAGGGCCGCGGTGTCCAGGGCCATGACCATTTTGTCCAAAGATGCAATTCTCGTCGGGGGTGTGGTCGCCAGCGTGAATCCTGACCGCTGTGCAGTATGTCTGACCTGTGTGCGCGTGTGTCCGTATAATGTGCCCCAAATCGGAGACGAGGGGGCTGCGGAGATTGAGCCTGCCTCATGTCACGGATGTGGTATCTGCGTGTCGGAATGTCCCGGCAAGGCCATCACTCTGCAACATTTTACGGATCAGCAGCTCCTTGCAAAAACAGATGCCCTGTTTCATGATCCGGAATATAAGAAGGCAGCGTAATACCAAATACCAAATACCAAATACCAAATATCAAATTAACATAGTGACTGATATTTGCTATAAGGAGGAAAAATGTCAGAAATGTTTGAACCGCAAATCGTTGCGTTTTGCTGTAAATACTGTGCGTATGCCGCGGCCGACCTGGCTGGTTCCATGCGGCTTTCCTACCCGAGCAACGTGAAGATTATTCAGGTTCCGTGTACAGGAAGAGTTGATATTATTCATCTTCTCAGAGCCTTTGAGGACGGTGCTGATGGTGTCTATGTGGCTGGGTGAATGGAGGGTGAATGCCATTTCCTGGAAGGAAATCTGAGAGCAAGAAAAAGAGTTGATTATGTCAAAAAAACCCTTGAAGAGCTGGGCATAGAGCCGGAGCGTGTCGAAATATTCAATCTCTCTTCTGCCATGGGCCCCCAATTTGCCGAGATTGCAAAGGGGATGACCGATAAGATTAAAGAACTGGGGCCAAGCCCGGTGAATTGTTAATTTGAGTGTCTGAAGGGTTTTAAGTTTTAGGTTTTAGAGTTTTAAGTTTCAGGATAAAAAAATTAGAACCTTAAACTTAAACCTTAAACCTTAAAACTTAAAACCTTAAGCACTTAAAAATGAGGTGAATATATGATAGTTGCTGATAGAAAATCTCTTGATGAGATATTATGGATGGTCAGTGATTGCAATAAAATCCTGATCGCGGGATGTAAGGGCTGTGTTACGGTCTGTAACGTCGGCGGAATGAAGGAAGTGGGGATTCTCGCTTCTGCCCTGAAGATTGCCCGGAAGAAAGAGGGGAAACCTCTGGAGGTGGATGAAAAGACTCTGGAAAGACAATGTGATCCTGAATATGTTGAGCAGATACGGGACATTTATGATGACTATGATGCTGTGGTTTCCATGGCCTGCGGCGTAGGCCCCCAGTTTCTGTCCGAGGCATATCCGAGTCAGCGGTTCTTCCCCGCGGTGAACACCACCTTTTTCGGCGGTGCAACGGAGCATGGCATTTGGGAAGAAAGGTGTGCAGGCTGCGGAACCTGTATCATCCATTATTATGACGGTATGTGTCCCATTGCCCGGTGTTCCAAAAGCATTCAGCACGGCCCGTGCGGCGGTTCTGCTCGCGGAAAGTGTGAAATTAACGCAGAACTTGACTGTATATGGGACATGATTGTCAAAAAGAAGATGGAACAGGGACGGCTGGATGACCTTCTGATGGTCAAGGCTGCCAAAGACTGGCGCACAGCACGGGACGGTGGTCCGCGTAAAAGCATAAGGGAGGAATTGACAAAATGAGTGAACTGAAATCAGGAAGCAATCTTGAAAAGGTACTGAAAGCAGGTCATTTTGCTTTTACAGGAGAATGCGGTCCTCCGCAGGGCGCCAATGTCGAGCATCTGAAAGAGAAATACAGCCATCTGAAAGGGATGGTGGATGCGGTAAATGTGACTGATAACCAGACCGCAGTGGTCAGAATGTCCAGCTGGGCAGCCTCCACCCTGATGGTTCAGGACGGTTTGGAACCCAATTTCCAGATGGTCTGCCGGGACCGAAACCGCCTGGCCATGATGGGCGATATCCTGGGCGTTCATGCCATGGGGATACGGAATATGCTGTGTCTCTCCGGTGACCACCAGCAGTTCGGCAATCATCCTGAATCGAAAAATGTCTATGATATTGACTCCATGCAGCTCATCGCACTGGTCAAAAAAATGCGGGATGAGGGGAAATTCATGAATGACAAGGATATTGATGTTCCCCCCAAACTGTTTATCGGAGCCGCGTCCAACCCGTTTGCCGATCCTTATGAATTCCGGGTATATCGCCTTGCCAATAAGATTGAGGCCGGCGCGGATTTCATCCAGACTCAGTGTATCTATAATATGGATAAATTCAGGGACTTCATGAAAAAGGCCGTGGATATGGGGCTTCATGAAAAAGCTTATATCCTGGCCGGTGTCACCCCCATGAAGAGCGTGGGAATGGCCAGATATATGTCAAAATCAGTTCCGGGAATGGATGTGCCGGATGAGATCATCAATCGGCTGAAAGGCGCGGGCAAAGGCAAGGTTGCCGAAGAAGGCATAAAATTTGCTCTGGAACAGATCGAAGAATTCAAAGAAATGGAAGGTGTTGCAGGGGTTCACCTCATGGCTATTGAATGGGAACACAAGGTTCCTGAGATTGCAGAAAGAGCAGGGGTTCTCCCCCGACCTGTGGTTTGACGGTTTGATGGATGTTTGATGTTTGATGTTGATTATCAAACATCCAACATCCAACATCAAAGATATTTTGACAGGAGGAAAAATGAGCCCGAGCATTTACCACTCAGCAATAGCTGCGAACATAGTCGGTGAACTCGTCAGCCAGAAAGAATTCAGGGTGCATTCCGAACTTACCATAGTTGTTGACGGTGACGATCATCAGCCGGATATTTCGGTTTACAAAAGAAAAAAGCTTAATTACATAAGTGAGGAAGACCGGGTGAAAACAGAAGAGATGCCCCTGACAGCCATAGAAATTGTTTCGCCGGGCCAGACTATGAATGATCTGATTAAAAAGGCGGATATCTATTCGGAGTCCGGCATTCGGTCTGTCTGGATTGTGCATCCCCAGACACACAGCATCACACTCAGAACAAAGAACGGCGCTGAAATTTATCATGAAGGCATTCTGAAAGATGTTTCGGGTGTCAAGGTTGATCTCGGAGTTGTTTTTGAAGATTTTGAAAAATAACCGGAGGGCATCAAGGATCAGGCATCAAACAGATTATGATAAAAGAAATCCGGATAAAAAATTTCAAATCCATACAGAAACTGAAATTGGATATCGGGCGGCTGACTGTGCTGATAGGGGAGAACGGTTCGGGGAAAACGAATATTTTGGAGGCTCTTGCTCTCGGTTCGGCTGCGGCTGACCGCAAATTGGACAATGAATTTTTGGCTTCAAGAGGTATCAGGGTTTCAGAGCCTGAATTTATGAGAGCGGCTTTTGACAAGGAGAATATTTCACAGGAGATTATGCTCTCCATTAAAGGAGATGACGACAACAATTTTGGCTGCGAACTCCAAAATGCCAATCGCCCTTACTCTAAGTGGATAATCAAATATCTGGAAGGATTTGAGGAGGAAGCACTCAGAAGGGTATTC
>JAOZLU010000904.1 GCA_029934695.1 Desulfobacterales bacterium
CTGAACGAATCAAGGGTCTGATTCGGCAGACCGTAAATCAGGCTGATCTCATAAGAAATATCCCTGTCATTCAGTTCCCCCATCAGCGATTTTATCATCCTGACATTATTCGGTCTTCTGATGGCTTTGTATTCATCTTTCATGATCGTCTGAACACCGAACTCCAGGTGAACATTCATCTCCGCACACAGATTCAGGAACGCCTCTCCTTCAGCCCCTCTGATGGCTTCAAATCTTGTTTGCAGGGAAACTTGCGAAGTCAGCCCAATCCGCATGATCTCTCTCAGAATCTCCAGATAGTCCGGCCCTGCATTGAACACCGGATCAAGAATGTTGATCTTCTGAACCGACCCGGCTTTGAAAATGGATAGTTCCTCATATATTCTGGCTTTGGGATACGCATGAACCTTGTTGCCGTTCAGATCCCTGTGAGCGCAAAAACTGCAATGATAAGGACATCCCCGTTTTGTTTCCTGCCTTACCATCTTCTGCCCGTCCATGACGGGAATTTCTCCCATCTTATAAACAGACGGAACAGCGTTCAGATCGGCATTATTCTTGAAAACCAGAGGCTTGTCTGTCGGTTCTGAATACAGAATCGCATCCAACAACGCCTGTTCAGCATAGCCGCTGATGAATATCTGGCAGTCCGGGTATTCTTCAAAAACATGATCCGAGTATGAAATCTGAGGCCCGCCCAGTACGATTTTGTTCCTGAATCCCATCTCTCTGAGCTTTGCTGTCAGGGGATTTATCAGATGCTCAGACCAGATATGACAGGATATGGCAACAGTGTCAAATCTTTCAAGATCAAATACAGACAGAAAAGTTCCGATTTCGCCTGCATTGTTGCCAAATTTGAGAAGATTGATTGGCATAAGATGGACAAAAAATTCGGAGCCGTATCTTTCATCATTTTTAAGAAATGCCAGAAGAGACGCTGTTGACAATGACTTTTCCGGTTTCCCCTCTCGGATCAGATCAAATGAAATAAGCAGGACATTTTTCAATTCAGAATTCCCCCTGTGAAAAGTTTTTAAGGCTGACACCAATATATACAAGCAATATATGTGCCAAACATTTCTAAAATAGGGAATTTAAATTAATATCAGATGGTTATTGGAATATCAGATTTTTTACATCTTTGAATTTCAGTAAAAATTATTACCTTTGAGCGTAAAAAAATTTCACTTTCCCAATGTTTTTTTGACTCTACCCCAAGACAAATTCAATAACATCGGCAAACCGGAACTGCCGGTTATTTCCTTTTCTTATCCGATTTCCCTGTAGTTTTACCGGTGCATGAAATTTTGTAGATTGGCAATATTTTTTCCTTTCAAGATGATAGCGTTATTTTTGGTTTGGTCGCTGTTTGAAAATGCGAAAATTCCGCCTGGCGGCTCCATTTCCGCACTCCTTTTTTTTCCATGAACACGGTGGATTCCAGAAGGCATATCGTGCAGGATAGCGTCTCCCTCAAAAAAGTTTTGCTTATATGAGTGCTTCCATTATGATCAAATCTATCTCTCTCAAAATGTCTTTAACGGTTGGCATGATAGCACACTGTAGCCCTGTCTGGAGATGTTTATGATGTGGGAATGTCTCAATTTCCCGGTGATGAGGTGCATTGTCATAGCGGAATATCATCTGGCCGTCAGCATTCATATAGTGATATCTGTAATCTGTAATGTCCAGACCATTTTCTGCTATTTGCACATGCTGAAAGAGAGCGAGCGAAGTACCATCTGCAAAATTAATTTTACCTTTGATATATGCTCGGATCTGACTCGTATAAATCCGCTCAAGATCAAAAGTAATGACCAACGGATCATCGTTTATCGTTTTTTCAACTGCTTGAAAATGTGAGTTAATCAACTTGCCAACCTCATAACTTCTTCTTTAGTCTCCTGCCACTCCAGAACGCCCTCAAACAAAGCCTTCCATTCAAAAAAATCCTGTTCGTCCCCGATGTTTCCTTTCTGAAAGCGTTCATAGAACTTGCCTGAACTCAGTTTGTATTTTTTCTCGAAAATCCTGATCTTGTTTTCCAACTGATGGATTGCCAACTCACATATTTTACTTTCCCTTCCGATTATGTGCAATAGTTGTCTTTTAGCCATTTTCATTCCTTCCTTTCAAGATGATATCGTTATTTTTG
>JAOZLU010000292.1:0-6112 GCA_029934695.1 Desulfobacterales bacterium
TTTTATTTACATCCGGCTTCTTCCACAGACGGCGTGATTTTTTTGCCTCTGAATACTCTCGCCGGCTTTAAGATGCGAATGGGGTAGTCCGGATCAGCCGCTGTTTTACCCCAGCACGCGTCTGTCACTGCCTGATGATCTTCAGGCCGGATGGTGATCCTGCCCACAGGAAGTTCTATGGACAGCCCTTCCATTGCTTTCACCACAGCCTCCTTATCCATTGTTTCTGCTTTTTCCACGGCGGCCTTATAGGTACGGACAGCACCGTAAGCACCGTGGGCATTGTATGAAGGATACTGATTGAATCGCCTGAAATATCCCTCCCGGAACTTTTTGTTAATTGCCGAATCATTGGCAAGAAACCAGTAGCGGGTTCCGACCCACAGTCCTTCGGGCATTTTCTCTTTCAAAGCGTACAACACTTCTGTTGCGCCGCCAAGGGATATCAGCACTTCAAAATCACCGTTAAAAAAACCCATTTCTTTCCCCTGCCGAATAAAATTAACCAGATTTACTCCCCATAAGGAGATGAAAACCCCTTGGGGCTTCGACTGCATGACCTTTGCGATATATGAACTGAAATCAGTCGTTTTAAAAGGCGGAAAAGCAATCTTATCTTTCGGAAAAAATGTCATGCCGGGCTTTTGTTCCATGAGATATTTCTGAAAATATTCCCATGACTGATGGCCGAAGGCATAATCAGGACCCACGGTTGACCATATTTTTGCTCTTGTATGAGATGCAATCATTGCGGCTGTTTTGACATTCTGGCTGAGATTAAGCGAAATCCTGAATGTGTATTTATTGCAAAGACTTCCGGTGACATCGGGGGTTGCCGCATGAGTGATGATGAGAGGAGTCTTCATCTGGGCAATGCTCGGAACAACCGATTTGGCAACGCCGCTTGAGTCAAGGCCGATAAGACAGTCTGCTTTTTCCTGAAAAACCAGCTTGCGGATGCCCTGAATCGCTATATCCGGGTTTCCTGCGGAATCTTCAAACACAGCTTCAATCTTTTGTCCCAAAATCCCGCCGGACTGATTGATTTCGTCAATCGCCATTTCAGCACCATGTTTGGCAAATAGGCCATACATGCCAAAAGGGCCGGACATGATATAGACAAAGCCCAATTTGACAGGTGGCCCGGCCAGGGAAGCGGAACTGAAAATGAAAACACCCAAGGAAAAGATCAGTGCCATCCCGACATTTTTTTTGCTTCTTTCCATAATTTTCTCCTCTGCAAATCAAAATATATTCAATAATTAATTATTGTCTGCGGTTAACGAAAAGCAAAAATTCAGTTGCAGCAATCATGGTTCGGGGCAGTTCCATTTTTGCACTCCGTCAATGCCCGGATTTTCTTATGTGCTTATGCTGTCGGCGAGCAGATGCCTCTCTATCCCACCAAAGCGGCCAATTCCCCGACAAAGCCCTTCATCGTCCCTGAATATGCATTCATCTCTTCTGAGACAGCCGCCAGTTCCTGGGCGTGTGCAGCATTCCGCTGAGTTACCCTGTCTGTTTCCGCAACCCCGCTGTTCACTTGTTCGACACTCATGGCCTGTTCTTTGGAAACTGCCGCAATCTCATTGATCCGTTCGGCAGCCCCGGCCGAGACTGCTGCGACTTCTTTGAAAGCCGCGTCGGTCCGGATTGCAAATTCTGCTCCGTCGCTGACCTGTTTTATAATCCTATCTATCAGATCAGCAGTATGTTTTGTCGCGTCAGCGGTCCTTACCGCAAGATTCCTCACTTCTTCCGCGACCACTGCGAATCCGAGTCCGGCCTCGCCGGCCCTGGCCGCCTCAATAGTGGCATTGAGAGCCAGAATATTGGTTTGAAAGGTGACTCCGTCTATCATCTTGATAATTTTATGAGTTTCCCTGGCCGCCTCGGATATCTTTTCCATGGCACCGGTCATGGCAGACATGGTGTCGCCTGCCTGTGCGACCGCCTGGCTGACTTCTCCCATGAATTTGTCTGCATTCTCTGCATTCTCTGCATTCCGTCGGCTCATGGAGGACACCTCCTCCAAGGACGCGGATGATTCCTCCAGAGACGCGGCCTGATCGCACGAGCCCTCTGACAGCGACTGACTAGCGGATGATATTTGCGTCGAACCCGAGGCAACTCTCCCGGCGATTTCAACAAGACCGCTGATGACCCGGTTCACGGGTCTGACAATGTATCGGGTAAGCAGAATCGCTGCTCCGATGATGGCGGCTATGGAAATGATTGCGACCGCGGCCATCTGTCTTTTGACCGTCCTCACCGGGGCAAGGGCCTCGGCTTCGTCAATCTCGGTGATCAGGGCATAAGTCGTGCCCCATACATCCAGCGGGGTGTAAGCGGAAAGGACCTGCGCCCCGGTATAATTTGTCATGATATTCCGGCCGGCATTTTTGTCAAGCGCGGCGCGACTTGCTTCTGTATCAATGCTCCTGTTTTCCGGATCGGCAAAAGAGGCGTTCACAGAATAATTTGCCGCGTCTGAACAGGAATCCGAGCGCATGAGTCTGTCAGGTCCCACGAGATATGTCTCACCGGTCTCTCCCATGCCGGAACGCTCCTGCATGACGCTGTTGATCGTGTCCAAGGAAAGCCGCAAAGCCACCACCAGATCCACTTCGCCATTGCTGATCACAGGCTGGGCAATAAACGCGGCCGGTTTGCCGTCAGAGGGGGCATAAGGCTGAAAATCGGCAAATCCGAACGTCTTGGTCTCCGACACATCCCGGATGACTCTGCCCAGTCCCGAATCGGCATACCTGCCGCTGACAATGTTTGTGCCGTAGTCCGCCTCATGTCTGACCGAGTAAAAGACTTCTCCTTCAGGATGGATCAGGAGGAGATCATCGTATCCGTACTGCCTGACATACTTTGTGAAATAATCCTCATCCTCGCCTTCAAGTCTGGGCGTGATCACCTCTTCCAGCCCCATTGTGGTGATCATTGCCCAGTTCAGTCCGGGAATCTCCAGCGGATCATACCTGATGATCTCCATCTTTCCGGCACTGCCGGTTCTGACCCCTGATCCGGATTTGCCGGATAGCGATTTGTCAACATGGTCATCTGTTTTGCTCTCGCCGCTTTTCCCCTTTCCGATCAGACGGTCGCTTCGGTATCCGGTCTTGCCGTGTGATCTGCCCACAAGCCAGGTTTCTCCTGTCTCTCCCATGCCTTTGCGTCTTTGCACAATGGCATTGACGGCTTCTTTGTTTAATTTGAGGACAACGACACCTGCGAGCTTCTCATATTTTAAGATCGGGGCCGCCATGAAGCAGACAAACTGCCCCGAAGGCGGATAAGGCGTGAAATCCTCTGTGACCATCCCTTTCAGCCCTTTTTGAAAACATCTGCCAAGACCGCTCTCTCTCAGTTCTCCTGTCAGCACGTTCTGACCAAGATCCGATTCCCGGTTCAGGGTGTAAACGACATTTCCCTCCTTTGTTATGACAAGTATGTCATAGTAGCCGTATTCCTCCTTGAACTGTCTCAGTGAGCCTTTGAAATTGAACTCTTCGGTAAATGTGAACATGTCTTCATCAATGTTGCCGTTTTCATCAATGAGTGAGGCAAAAGATTCCAAAGCTTTCTCAACCACAGCGTTTTTTGATATGATATTTATGTCACTTTGGCACTTCCGGAAATATTCCTCCATCTGCGCTTTTTTGATCTCCTGGACAATCCTCAGCTTTTCAAAGGTAGCCTGTCTGAGCGTGGCAGTTGTCTCCATGAGAACTCTCATGTTCGCCTTGCGTTCCGCCAAGAAATTCCTGATCTGCGTCCTTTTGAGTTCCCGCACACTTTCCAGTTGTGCGAAAGCCATATTTGACAGGGCAGAACCGGAATTCATCACTGAAATGATCCCTATGACAGTAAAAGGCACAATGCCGGCAGTCAAAAAAGCCGCCATAAGCTTTGTTCTGATTTTCATGTTTTTGAACCTTATAAGGGTAAAGGGTTAAGGGATGAAGGGCTAAGTGAGTTCAAGAGTTATTTTGCCTTAACCCTTCATCCTTCACTTTCCGGGTCTGGCATTCATGGCAAGGGTGTCTTCGTCGGCACGGGGAACATATCTTATTCCTTCCTTCGTAGCCACTATGACCGACTGGGCATGCAAGGGAATAGTGCCATAGTCGTTTATGGCAACTGCCATAGCCTTCTGAAGCATTTTTTCACGGGCCGCCTCATCAACAATCAGCGCCGCCTCCTCTATGATACGGTCGAGCTCCGGATTGGAATACCCGCCGTTGTAACTTCCCATTTCCCTGGCTTTGTCGTAGGTGTGGACCGTTGTCAGCAGGCAGGCGGATGAGTCTCCGGAAGCGGAATTTCCCCAGCCCATGAGATAGAGGCTGAATTCGTTCTCAGGCGAAATCATTCTGCCGAAGTATTCGGATTTGGGCATTGTCTCAACCTTCATTTTCAGCCCTATGCGGGTGAGCATCTGGGCCACAGCTTCGCAAATTTTGGCATCATTTACATAACGGTCATTGGGTCCGTGAATGGTCAGGCCGAAACCCTCGGCATATCCTGCCTCGGCCAACAGTTTCCGGGCACCGGCAGGATCGAATTTTTCAACACTGATATCAGGATTGAAACTGAACCAGCTTTCGGGAATCAGTTGGCTGGCCGGAAAGGCCAGTCCCCCCATCACCTGCTGAGTGACGGCTTTGCGGAAGATAGCTTTGGAGATGGCCTCGCGCACACGGATATCTCTGAGCGGATTTTTGTCCAATGGCTTGCCGTTTTTATCTGTGACGTAGGGCGATTTGTCGCGTGTGTTGTCGCACACGAGAAAGATAATCCGATCCGAAGGGCGTTTGAATATGTTGAAATTCCTGCTTTTCAGACGCTCGACATCACCCGGCGGCACAAAGTCAATCATGTCAACGACACCGCCCATCAATGCGGCCATCCGGGCCTCATTGTTGCTGAAAATTCTGAATGTCACCCGTTCATAAGCCGGCTTTTTATCCCAGTAATCCTCATTTCGCTTCAGCACAAGACGTTTCCCCGGAACATATTCGACGAATTTGTAAGGACCGGTTCCGATGGCTGCCCTGCCTGATGTGAAATCGGCCGTGGCCGCTCCTTTGCACACTTTTTCAGACACAATGGCCACAGCCCGAAGCTCGATAGGGAGGGTGGGAACCGGCTTGTGTGTCTTTATAATAAGGATGTGGGGATCGACAATCTTCGTGCTTGCAATCCCGCTTATGGTGCTGATATAAGACCCGGGATTGTCAGGCACATTGGGAATGCGGTTGAATGAGAACACCACGTCTTTTGCCGTGAAATCCGACCCGTCATGAAACTTCACGTTTTTGCGCAGTTTGAACTCCCAAGTGGTGTCATCAAGTGTTTTCCATGAGACGGCCAAGCCCGGATAGGTGCGTATGTTTTCATCGTAATTCACGAGTCTGCCAAAAATATGATTGGAATAGGCAATATTGGTGGCAACATAAAGATAGTGAGGGTCAATCGAAGGCTCGGCCAGACTCCCGATGACCAGTTCTGCCGCGCCTGCGCTCCGGACGATAAAGAGCACCGCGACGAGGGTTAAAGCAATTTTGCAACTTCGTCTGAACATTTTTCTCCTCCTTTTGTTGTTACTCAAGTTTTTTGACGGATCCTGAGTCATGAGCACTGGTCAATTATCTGGAATCTCATATCCCATATCTCAGTTCATAGAACTCTTTGATAATACAACATATAAAATCAAGAATCCAATATACTTCAGTTTACTTATAATTCCGAATGAGGTTCGTATGTTCCCAGTGTCTGAACTTCTTCATAAGCCCTCTGCCTTCCTTCAGATTCACCGCTCCCTGATCGCTGATGACTTTCTGCCCTTCCCATAGTCAGGAACAACGGACGAAACAATTCCTCCACCGGATTTGTCAATCCCGCCGGGAGTGTGGGAGGGAGGAGTTCAGAACTGCTGATAGTCAGCAGATTTTTGCACTCCGGAGCAAATCCGTCGGTTCGGATTTGGCAATCCTAACAGAGCGGAAGTTACACTTCGGAGCGGGAGTCACACTTCAGAGCGGAAGTCACACTTCAGAGCGGAAGTCACACTTCAGAGCGGAAGTCACACTTCAGAGCG
>JAOZLU010000292.1:6212-8425 GCA_029934695.1 Desulfobacterales bacterium
GTCACACTTCAGAGCGGAAGTCACACTTCAGAGCGGAAGTCACACTTCAGAGCGGGAAGTTACACTTTAACATCTGACAGTATGTCCGGCAAGAATTGGTGTGATGATTACCCGACAATTATCTCGCTCTCCGACTTTACTGTTTTGATATTAATGGAACTCAACATTCCCATGACTGATGCCCCCATACTGATCAAGACAGAATCGGTTATTAACCAGATTGAGTCAATCCGAGGTTTCATCTCTTTGAGCACATCTACCCACTGGGCTCTTGCGTCACTCTCATATTCTTGCATTTTCACGCAGTCCCAGATAAGGACTATTTTTTCATTCTTTTTTGACTCAAAAGCTGCCTTCCATTTCACGATGGCAGTGGTAGCGTCTTTGGCAGTCAGGTTCTTGCCGAACGTGAATTTCAGACATTGCTTTCCTGATTTCTGCAACCACTCAATCCTCGGACTTTCAATCATCATTCTGATCACCTGCTAAAAAAAGTTTATAGATGAACCCCAATCCATACACCGGTTTCCCTGCGGGACGGGTCTGTATCTGGGTCATGTCATGCAAAGGCCGGAACAAGAATATGTTCATCCTGCCTTTCATCTTCCTCATCCTCATCATATACAGAATTTTTTTTGGGAATCACCTCAAATCTGACCCTGAATATGCGTTGCAATCTGGTAAGGAGTTTTTGCTTTTTCAGAAACCGCCTCTTTTCTGTAAAGACTGTAGTAGTTTAAACAGGAAAAAAACTTCGAGTAAGCGGTCATTCAGAAGTTTTCCCCACACTTTGAATTCTTTTTACGAATTCATCAACCGCTGATTTGAATTGTTCAATATCCATCTCATCAATTTGGCATGAGAGTTTGATACGCTTCTTAGGCATCTTCATGATTTTTCTCATTTTCTTGTCGTAATCCTTGATTGTCTCAGAGTCGAATCCTGTCAGTGTGGCCAAAGATCCGGCGATGACATTTGGGCAGACCCAAAGTTTCGCTTTTTTATCAACATAAAAAACGGAGACTTGGTTCCGTTCATCTTGTGGAATCCTTAATTTTACATGCAAATTTTGCATGGGAACGATATTAATCTTATCTTTCTTCCGGTAGTAATCAAAAATGCCTTTGGTTTTTTTGTAACTGTCTGGATCATTGTGCTTTAGCAGTTCCCAAAACTCTTCTTCAAGCAGCGGTATATTTTTTTTGTAAGGTTTGCAAGGTTTGCAAGGTCTGCAGGGTCTGATAATTGCAACGCGGGGTACAATAAGCAGAGGCCAGTCAGCACCTTTTTCTGTCCAATATCCCCTGAGTTCTATCAGTGCGAATTTAATACCGAGATTTGAATATTTATCAAGATAGTCTGCCATTTTAAAGACTGGAGACCTTATCTTGTCACTTACAACTACGGTAAGA
The DNA here is from genome assembly GCA_029934695.1 of Desulfobacterales bacterium. Classification (GTDB taxonomy): domain Bacteria; phylum Desulfobacterota; class Desulfobacteria; order Desulfobacterales; family 4be13; genus JAOZLU01. Next base: position 7,625 of record JAOZLU010000292.1, read on the forward strand.
AAACGTCCTGCTCTGAGATTTTTTGTAACCTTCTCAGTAAAAGAAGACCTGCCTCCCTCCAGAGGGCCGAGCTGCTTTTCCACCCAATCTGCCAAATCAGATTCAACCCCCTCATATTTTTTAAGGTATTTTTTTGCGGCAATATTCAGTTCATCATAAGTCCATGCGGATAATGAACTGGCATAGTCAATTGCCTGAGCCACGACTTCTCTTTTTGCCTGGGGGTTTTGCCAAAGTTTGGTTTCCACCAGAATCACACGACCAGTATGGCTGATAAACAGATTGTCAATCCGGCCTGCATCTGTTGACATCTCATATCCGATGGGTATCATGGGCCAGCAGTCCGGATCAATATCTGCGACAGGCAGAATTTCAGGTCTGGTCCGCAAAAGATTCTGCAACCATGCCTCATTATAAATTTTATGCTTTTCCTGTATCGGATGAAGTTTCCGACCTGAACCGTCTTCCTCCATTATATAGGAGAAGGCTTCCGCATTTGTTCCGTCTGACAGACTATAAGATGCGGAGGGAAAAGCGAGGATTGCCAAAGTAAGACAAAAGATTGTAAAGACAGAATTAATACGCATTAATACTCCTCTCTTTTCTTTTAAGAATTGGCTGTGTACAGGACAAAAAAGATGGGCGGCAGAGAAGCCCGGCTTTTTCAGGCATAGGGAAAACGCCTCATTCGGGGGAAAAAGCCGGGTTTCTTTCCCATACAGCAACTTTTGTCCTTCCTGTACACAAAACATCAAACATCAAGCATCAAGCATCAAGCATCAAACATCAAGCATCAAGCAT
>JAOZLU010000905.1 GCA_029934695.1 Desulfobacterales bacterium
GGGGTTTGCAACCCATATGCATCAGGCTGAGACTGCCGGACGGGGTTTGCAACCCCGTCCGGCACAAGGTTAAAAAGGTGCAACGCAGAGCTGATTTCAGGACTCCCCTAAATCCGTTATAATCAGACGAAATCTTTTCCAGCAACCTGCCCAACACCAAGCTGAGGCTTTCTGTTTGCCTGTTTAAGCATTTTTTCAAAATCCTCAATTTTTCTGCATATCATCGCCTGTTTTACCAGTCTTACCAGTATATCCGGACGGGAAATGGACATCACCTCGTCATAAATATACGCGGGAACAACGCTGACTGATTCTTCAAGGAATTTTAAGACCATTTCACGGGCGTTTTCCAGTCTGCCTTCCTTTTTTCCTTCCTTTTTTCCTTCCTTTTTCCCTTCCTTTTTCCCTTCCTCTCTGCCCTCCTTTTTCCCCTCCTTTTTTCCTTCCTCCCTTCCCTCATCCTTTCCCTTTTCATGGGCAAATTTCAGGACATCCAGCATTTTTATTTCCTCCCATAATTCGTTGAAAGTTGATCTGTCAATCTGTCTGTTTGCCATGATCAGTGTGGCTGCCACAAGGAGAATCGGCATTTTGTCCTGCCTGCAGAGATCAATTTCAAACTGCAGCACTTTTTTTACAAAGCGGGTTTTTTCCTCCTCCCTGCCATACAGAGGCAGAAACACGAGTTCTGTCAAAACGGATGTGTCTCCTGTGTTCACGGCGTTCCGGATTTTCTCAAAACATTCCGGTCCGTCTCGTTCTGTCAGATCAACGACTGTCGGGGTGTATTGTCCGCTCAGAGTCTGTATTTTTTTTCTGCCGGAATATGGTCTGCCCGAGATCAGAACAATATCCGTGATATTGTCCTTCCATTCCCTGGCTGCCGAAAAATGCTGGTAAGCGAACCGGTAAAGGTCATCTTCGGTCATATTGCGCTGTCCTTCAACATGATACCCCTTTCCGGCAAAATCCTCAAATATGACATCCAGTATTCCGGCACTGACAGAAATTTCAGCAGGCTTGTAGGAGCAGACCCTCCGGATTTTCCCGGTTTTTATTCCCAGAACATCAAGAGTGCGGTCGCGGAATGCCTCTGAGAGCCAGTTGAGAACAATATCATAGTTCTGATGGTATTCCATGCCGTCATGGGGAATTTGTCTGAACACCAGATCCCCGTTTTCAAAAAACGCTGTTCTCCACTGCCTGAAAACATCGGGCCGAATATGGTATTCCTCGCAGATTACTGATATGGACTTTTTCCCAAGAAAATGCTGTTTCAATATGTCAGCTTTTTTCTTTGGTGAATAAATGTTGGGCATATATGGTTCTTTCTGTAACAGGACTCTTCAGATTGATTCCTAAGTGAACTCTCCAAGTCACTGCAATTTCTATGTTGTCCGGACAATCACTGATCTTGCAAAGCGTCATAATGGCTGACCATGTATTTTAACACTTTCAATATTGTCTCCGCCTCGATTCTTTCCACATATTCTCTGGTGGACTCGATGCTCATTTGCGGAACATCCTGTTCAATATCAGTAATCCTTGACCGGAGAAAAGTCCAATTGTCGGCGATGGTATAGCAGCCGAAAACGGTTTTTGCCGGCTGCTGATTTTCTTCCCAGTTCAGCCGTGCGACAGCAAGAAGTTCTCCGTAAAGCTGAAAGCGCGGGTTTTTGCCTTCCAATCCTCGTTTTCCCTCAATGACAACAATATAAGGAGCATCCATGACGCCGGCCTGACACTTTCCGATTACTGCATCTGCAATGCCATGCAGTTCAAAATTGGAGAATTCTGCTTCCAGCGGAACCTCGGCCCATGCCTGGAGATCGTCTCTTTCTGCCATCAGAAGCAGGGGATAAACAGCCCTTCCCCAGATTGTCGCCTCGTTCATCAGGGTCGTCTCATAAGGCAGCAGACGGTTTACAATATAGCCAAGCTGCTGTCTTTCCTCTTCCGAAAGAATGATCTGTTCATCCCTGAACCAAGTGTCAAGCATCACCCGCTGTTCCTTCAATGTGACAAGACACCTGATATCCTTCAAAGTCAGTTCGGAAAATAAATAATGTTTCAGTGACTGTGATGTTTCCATTCTGTTTCCTGATGTAAAACAATTTTGCAAATTGTTTTTAATGTAAAGCAATTTTGCAAATTG
>JAOZLU010000293.1 GCA_029934695.1 Desulfobacterales bacterium
GAATGGCTCAATGGCTCCGTTTTCCCCTGCACTGGCTGTTATATGGTGGGTTTTGGCAGAAATGGCTTCGATAGTATGGCTTTGAGTTACAGTGGGAAACGTATAAATTACAATCCAATCTTCTGTTGTGACACCTTCCATGACAGAAATCTCATCAACCTTGACATCTTTAATCTTATAGCCGTCCTCCGGGGGAAGTGGGGCAGGGGTTATCGTAAAAACCGGCTCTGATCCGCATTCCACAATAATCTCTCCAGACGGCTCAATTGTGATATGCTCTGTCTCAGAAACGGTTATGGTGTATTTCTTAATGGCAAAAGAGACTTCAATCCTCTGATCTTCATCCAATGGCGGCAAAGTATGAGAATCTGCGGCTCCGTCTGTTTCGATATCATTGACCTTGACATCGGCTATTTCATAACAATCATCGGGGGAGATGAGGATCGTCGGCCCTGATCCGCAGTCCACGTCCACAGTCCCGGAATCGCCCCCGGAAATTTCGGCCTTTTCTTCGTCACCCAGCATGAGTTTGACGCTTCCACCCTCACCTGCGGTAATTTTCATTGCATAGACTATGGGAGAGAACGTGGCTTCTATCTCCTGATCTTCAGTGACAGGCCTGAATGTGTAAGTTCCGATATCTTCCGTATTTATCTCAAATTCTTCCTTGCCCTTAACGGACTCCTCACCTACAGTGACATCCTCTATCTGGTAACAGTCAGCAGGGGTTATGGTGAATACCGGTTCAGAACCGCATTCCGCAGTCACCTCGCCAGACAGATCAATTATCCCATGCTCACCTGAACTGGCGGTGATGGTGTGGAAGACCTTCTCAAACTCAGCTTCGATGGTATGGCTGTTTCTCACATCCTCAAGCATGTAAGTCCCTGTGCCGTTGTCATCAGTCTCCATATCCGTTATGACAGAGGAGCCGTCCACTTTGACATCCTTTATGCGATGGCAGTAAGCGGGGGTTATGGTGAAGGATTTATCCTGTCCGCAGGTCATTGGGACACTGTCGGATGGGGAGATGGTTCCGCCTTCTGTTGCGCTGGCTTCTATGGTGAGCGTCTTTTTGACAAAATTGGCTGATATGGCATGATTTTCGCTTACATTGGTGAATGTGTAGGAGCTCCCAGTTCCGACTGAACCGTTGTCCACAGTGACGCCTGCTATCTCATAGCATTCATCAGGGGTTATTGTGAAAGTCTGGTTTGCCCCGGGCGATACAAGCGCATTACCGGATTCATTGCCGGATGGCCCGATGATTCCGCCGTCACCTGTACCAACTGCAATATGATATCTGGGCGTAATCACTGCGTCAATCCAGTCTGGAAGCCCCTCGGATAAATCAGTACCTTCCGATACCTCTTCATTAAAATGAAGTACGCTGTCCCCCAAACTTTCCACATTAAAAGTGATGGTCGCCAGCGTTCCTTCTCCGGCCACGCTGTAATCAGGATAGACAAACATGGCAAACGTCAGTACACCGAGTCCATTGTCAATCGTAAATTTTTTCTGCAATTCATCAATGGTGCCCCCTTCTCTGAACAGGAAATCCCCCTCTGCCAAACTGTCAATGGTGACAACATCGGGGTCATACTCCATTACAAACTCAAATCCCACGAATTGGGACGCATCCCTTATCATCACATCAACGGCGAATATATCGTCAACAATAGTTCCCGAACCTGGATTGATGGGATTAATCTGTCCCGGGACAATCTCAATTTTCAGTGCAAAAGAGTATGAGGATAAAACAACAAGGGTGAACAACAAGACGTAAGCGCATAATATTTTTTTCATGACATTAAATCCTTTTAGCTTGGATGCCCCAAAGGAGTGCTGAAATTAAATTTTAGCACACTCTTTATTTCTCGGTCATCCGTTCAGGTGTAAAAAAATAAAGACCCCCGAAATCACGGGGATTCCGGAGGTCTTTGAACAGGTTGATCTTTCAGGCTTGGGAAGCCTCCGGTTACTCGGATGCCTCAGAACCCGCTGCCTCGTCACTTCCGGAAGCAGAAGATGCCGAGGACTCTGCTGTCCCCTCTTCGGGTGCCGAAGATGCCTCTGGTTCGGGAGGCGGGTCATACCATGCCTTCAGAAGCTTGGAAATGTCGGCATATTTGATACAGCCACTTTGATCCAGATCATAGAACGGATCATAATCCGAATCACCTTCGCAGGCATCCTTCTGCCATGCCAAAGCCACCTTTTTTGTATCGTCGCTGTTGATCCTTCCGTCACCGGTGATATCTTTGGTCAGGATTGTTCCGTCGGGCTTTGCCGAGGATTCCAGTTCTCCGATACTGGTGATGGTCAGGTCGTCGGAAACCACGATTTCAGCTTTGAGGAGCTGATAAGCTCCGATCTCCGCATCCCTTTCCTCTGTCATAAGAATATCAGCTTCCCCCTGATGCCCTTTGACTGTCACCAGACAATTTCCGCCTTCGTCTCTGCCGCGCAGGACAATGCGGTAAGTTCCCGGTTCCAATGCAGGAAGTGAAATCTTCTGATTTCCGTCATTGTCAATGGCAAACACGGCACCTGGGATATATCCGCCATCTTTGCCGCATTCTCTTTCATCAGGATCATACACTGACAGGACAGCCGGGGAAAGAGAGCCAAGGCTCACGGACATCCACAGGGTTTCCGCTTCCACCGGCGCGACGGTGGTATGTCCCATGATCATTTCGCCCAGAAGTCCCGCGTCTTCCGGGTCTTCCGGATTCTGTACCACCCGCCAGTCTCTGTCCGGGTCTATCCTGCCGTTCAGGAGCGGAATCTCGCCTACTTTCTCATCCACCAGTGGCATGAACACCGGCGAATCTCCCCGGACCTCCCCGACCTGGAAGATCAGATCATTATAATCCCGGTCTCCGTCAACGGTATCCTGATCTTCATAAACAAAAGCCGTGCCGAGGCCGTTGACATCGGATATCCGGCTGACATGAACACCGAAATCAGAATTCGGCGACCTGAAAGAGAAAAACGGGCGACATCCGGGGCGTGTCTCCATCAGCGATGGGTCTTCCGCAATCTCCTCAAATGTGCAGTTGGGTATCAGGATGACCCCGAACTGATCGCCTGCGGCCATCTCAAAATATTTTACGCCACCATGGGAGCCGTGATTCTGGTCAGATTCTCCGAGAGCACCGGCGAATTGTGCGCCTTCCTCTCTGTCCGAGAACGTGATATGGCCTTCAGTGCTGCCGGATGTCACCCGCCGAACCACTTCCGCTATAAATCTGATCAGATTTCCTGCAAATTCTTCCAACCCGGAGATGCTGAAAATGCCCACTTCCCCTTCATACATCCCACCGTCGAACAGCAGGTTGAATGCGACAACCGCAGTTTCATCGCCTGCATCGGGATCGCCCCCAGTTCTGAACACCCCTTCATTCGGCTCAAACACACAATAGGAAGCGGAGTCTGTGGGATCCGTGCCGCATCTGTATTCGCTGAGATTGGGATATCCGTCTCCGTCCGGGTCTGAACCGTCATCCTGGCCATCATCTTTTTCAAGAGGATCCAGTCCGTTTCTGACTTCCCAGCCATCCGGGATGCCGTCTCCGTCGGTGTCCCATTTGTTGGGGTTTGTATGGTTCCGATATTCCTCTGAGACTGTCAAACCGTCACCGATCAGAGGCTCATCCGGCTCATCCCCATTATCGCCGCCAGCATCTTGCTCTTCATCTTCAGCTTCATCTTCAGCACCAGCATTTTCACCCTCATTACCCTCATTATGAACCTCGTCATCTTCCGGTCCGTTGTGTGAGGTCGTATCGCCAAAATAGTAGTGTTCCCAGTCATCAGGAATGCCATCCCTGTCCTTGTCCCCGCGCAGAGGCATGGGAATATCCACGATCTCAATGCAGGGCTCGTCATCAGTCGGTTCGCAGGGAACATAGATTTCAAGCATGTAGCAGTAATTTGCATACCAATCTGAAACATCGCCGAGGGTTCCGTCGTTCAACTGGTCGCAGTCTTTAATATCCGCTGCCGGGTTTTCGTCATGGTAAAAGATAAAAGTCTCATCCGCGAAGAACTGATTCTCTATCAGTGTCTCGGGTGTGGCAGTTGTCCCCACCTCCTTGATCCCGATCAGATCGCTGCCTTGAAAATAGAGTACGTTACTCTCTATTCTGACTGTATCGTCCGCGGCGGTTTCCAGCTTTATTCCGCATGCAGAGGCAGTGATGTTGTTCATGTAAATGGAATTGCCGATAATCGCTCCGTCACTGCTGCCTTTATAGTGGATCGAGAGGGTTTCGGCTTGGATGAAATTCCTTTCCATATCCGCGGTGGAATCGGTGACAATCACCCCCTGTCCCGCATCGCTGTTCTCTGATATGCCGATAATCTCATTCCCGGCAAGCAGTGCTTCGCTGGCTTCGATGCGGACAGATGTCATTCCAATGGTAATGTTGCTGATAAGCCGCAGGTTCCGGGAATTCTTTGCATACACGCCGTTCCCCAGGGCAAATCCTTCAATCATAACGCCGTCTGTCTGATCTATGGTGATCCCAGGCGAGCCGTCATCCGGTTTGATTTCGGTCAGACCGGGGTCTAATTCCTCATCCTGTATCCACACACCATCCACATATTGCCATCCGCCTTTTAGCTTCAACCCATGGGTGGTGAGGGTCAGGGATTCAGGGTATATGCCATGATCCGCCCGAATGGTCCTTCCGGGAGGCGCGTTGATGACTGCCTGGGTGAGAGTGGTGTATGGTGCGGCTGGCTTGCCGGTTGATGTGCCGACAAATTCGGAATCCACATATAATGTCCCATATATCTCATGAATTTCAGCCTCGGAGATGGCACGATTATAGATGCGAAGCTCGTCTGTGAACCCGTCGAGCTGATATCTGCCTTCACCGTTGGGCGAGATGCCGATGCTGATCGTATCTCCTGCTGTGTCCGGGATCGGAGAAACACCTGGATATTCAGCATAGATTTCGCCGTCTAAGTAGATCGTGAGCATTCCGTTTTTGTAGGTGCATACGATAAAATAGAGGATATCCTGTTTTAATTCTTCGGATTCGTTGAAGATATCCTCATACGCGCCATGTCTGAGGTCAGTCCCTGCCTGAAGCACAAACAGGCCCCGGGGTTCGGAATCAACACCAAGGAAGAAATCGGAATTTTCCCATGATTCTGTCTGATTCAGCATGAGCAGGCTGTTGAGTGCTGTCATATCCCTCAGCTTTATCCACAGGGTAATGGAATACTCTGTGTTGTTCAGGGTGTTTGGAATCTGAATGTATTCATACCCGTCCAGTTTGTCCATGTCCCTGGCCTGACCGGTCGCTCCTTCGACATAACGGGTTTCCCCGATTTCTGTGCCGGTATTTCCGTATCCGCTCTGGTCATTTGCGTTCCCGTCAAAGGGATAATAGGCCACAAGCCCGTCATCTTCAACTTCAAAGGCTCCCATATCCGGGGAAACGCCTTCAAAATCACACGGGTTAATTCCGTCGCAGGTTCCCGTATTGATACAGGGCGAGCTTTTTCCCAGCCGGAAATTCCCATTGCCCGGGGCAATGAACATGGGATCCGCGTCTGTATTTCCTTCACCTGCGAACCCGCCTTGTATATCGGAGTATGTGGCGGTCGCGGTTCCCTGGACGGACTGAGGGTTATCCCATACAATGGAATTGATCAGAACCGGGTCAGAATCTCCGGCAGAGGCAATTCCTGCTGTTCCGTTCTTCGTGATGGTCACGTTGGTCAGTCTGGGTCCAGATGCGTTATCACAGGATATCCCGGTGTTGCTGTTCCCTGTAATGACCATATTGGTCAGGACCGGACTGGTGTTGTCACAGCGGATTCCATCGGTTCCGTTGGTCAGGGTCAGACTGCTCAATGCTGTGTCTGCGGTTTCACCGTTGGCAAATGTCACCACGGGTCCGGTTCCGTCTCCCTGAATAATGGTTTGGGAGATGTAATCCGCGTCCCCGGTTTCAGGGAACTGGGAGACAAGCCTGATCTTTTTTCCTTTGAAGTCGAGGGTTTCTTCATAGACTCCGGGGCTTACCTGCACTGTATGGCCGTCACTCGCGGTGTCAATTGCGTACTGAATGGTGTCAAAGGGGTTTTCCCTGCTTCCGTTTCCGATGGTATCTGAACCGGTCATTGCCACATAGCAGATTCCCCCGGGACACGGCGGGCTCGCATAGCTCAGGCGGAGGGTCAGTCCGTTCTGGCCTACGGCAAATGCGTCACTGCCCGAGTTTCGGCATACCGCGGTCAGTCCGCTGTGAGTTCCGCTGGTGGTCTGGGTCCAGGTGTTATTTCCGTCATAACGGAGGACCGAGCCGGTTTCGCTCACGGCAAAGACTTGGTCTTGGGAATTTCCCCAGACAGCGATGAGGGTTTCGGATGTGCTGCTCTCCGTCGGGGTCCAGGTGGTGCCGTCGTAACGGAGGATGGTTCCTGCGTCACCGACTGCAAACACGTCGGTGCCGGAGCTTCCCCATACGCTCCTGAGGCTTCCTGAGATTTCAGCAGGCATTTCTGTCCATACGGCTCCGTCATAATGGAAGATGCTGCTTCCGACAACGAACAGGTTGTTCCCGGAGCTTCCCCATATATCCATGAGGATGGCTCCTGATGGTCCGTCCGGCATTTTTTCCCACTGGTTTCCGTCATAGTGGAGGATGCCTCCGGTGAGGCCGGCTGCAAAGAGATCATTGTCTGATGCGCCCCAGATGTCTATGAGGGGATTGTATGTGGGACTGGTCATCCGGGTCCAGGCTGTGCCGTCGTAGTGGAGGATGGTGCCGCTGCTCCCCAGTGCGAATATATTGTCTGCTGAGGTTCCCCATACGCTCATCAGGCTGTCAGATGTGCTGCTGGTCATCGGGGTCCAGTCAGTGCCGTTGTAATGGAGGATGAGGCCGTTGTCCCCTACTGCTATCACGTTGCTTGCGGAACTGCTCCATACGCTGTTGAGGTTCCGGGGGATGTCGTTGGGGATATCTGTCCAGAATGTGTCATTGCTTTCCGAGTCAGCGGATTGCATCACTTCCACTGTCATTGGGCTGTTCTCTGCCCCGGGTGCGGTGATGGTGAGGGTTCCGGTTCTGGATGCGTCTGTGTTGGTTTCGTAACTGACAGTAATGGTTCCGCTGTCTGTGCCGGATGCGTCGCTGTCAATGGTCAGCCAGGGGGCGTTTGATTCGGCTGTCCAGGGCATTGTGCCTCTGCCTGTGTTTGTGACGGTAAAGGTGGTTGTGCCACTTACGGAGAGAGCATTCTGGGAGACGGGAGTGACAGATAATGTGGGTTTGCTGTGAAGTTCCCGGATTTCAGCCTCGGAAATGGCACGGTTGTAAATGCGGATTTCATCTCCGTAGAACTCGCCGAAAGCCCAGCTGCAATGACGCGTTGCACCAATGTATAAGCCGTGCCATGGATATGAACCATCGGGGATATTGTTGTAATTTTTCTGAGATTCCAAATTCCCATCAACATAATAGGAAGCGGTTATCATATTATCTTCCACTTTCCACGTCCCGACAAACAGATGCCAGTCATCAGCATCCCAAAGCGGTTCTCCGGAAGATGCTGAACTGGGATTATCATAGTGTCTCCAGCCTGATATGCTTCTGTTATAAAGACCATAGGTATAAGTGCTTATAAAAGGAACCGCTGTCATCTCACAACCAGCACCGTCGTCATGGACTCGTATGGGTTTGGCCCATGCCACCAATGTAAAGGAGTCAAAATTCGGGTTGAACTTGAGCGAGTCCACCAGTTCCACTTGGATATAATCGCCGTCTCCGTCAAATTTAAGCCCTTTTCCCTCAAGACCGTCAACAAATTCGGGATTGCCGTTGATTGTGCCGTGGTGTCCGTTTCCGGTTTCGTCGTTTGTGTTGCCGTTGAATGGATAGTAGGCGATGAGGCCGGCATTGATATCTGAGTCATAAGTATAGCCGTCAGCCCTCGTTGCTGACTGGCCGTCCGGATTGATTACGACAATATCTGCTGCCCCTGCTGTTGCATAAGCAGGCACCTGGCATGTTACCTGGATATCGGAAACAAAGATGAGATTAACCGCCGGATTTCCGCCTATTGTCACCGTAGTGGCAGAATCGAAATTTTCACCGGTTATCGTTATGTTCGTACCGCCGGATATGGAACCGTGATTCGGGCTTATGGAAGTGATAACAGGCGATGGTCCAGCCTCAACCGTGGTCGCTGAAACTTCCGCTGTGTATCCGCTGTAAACCGTGTTCTGGTTGTTGATGTCAGACTGCGTCACGGTGCGGACATGGAAATAATAGGTCGTTTCGGGTTGCAGACCCGTGATTGTGGTGCTTTCCACGCTCTTGTCCGCTGTGGTTTCAAATGGGGTGTATGGGCCGCCGGATGTGGTGGAATATTCGATTTCATAACCGCCGGTG
>JAOZLU010000294.1 GCA_029934695.1 Desulfobacterales bacterium
CATATCAGCCGGAGAAAATCACATAAAACAGACGCGACAAGCGGATAGAAGGGAGATTGCCGCTCATTTATTATCCGTTGGCGAAACGCATTGATCCACGGCAGTATTTCAGATGCATATAATACAGCTTTGTCAATGAAAACCGGGTCGGCGTCAGACCAGCCTTTTGACAAAAGAAAATAAAGATATTCCAGTTCCACAGACAGGTGGTCAGGGGGATCGTTGGAATGGCTTGTCAGCGACAATCCTTCGGATTCAAGACGTTTCTTCATCATCATTGCAGGCTGGCCCATTAATATGGCATTTTCGGATACATAGCAGGACTCGTAAAGCGGAGCCGCGATTCCTCCCCTGGCATTAATGAACAGACGGATGTATTCCTCTTCGAGATGATAAAAAAGAGCATCTGCGGCAGTAAAATTTCCGACAGCGGCTCTGAGCTGCCTCAGAACATCAGGAGGTGCATAATTCACCACAAGCTCTTTGAACGGACGAAGATAGGCATCTGGCCGGAGCATTTCCTCACACTGATCAGAATCGGGTCCCCAAAAAGCCCGGCACATTTTTCCAATCCCCTCAAGCAGAAAAGTCTGCTGACTTGTTGATAGAGACAGAGTATATTTTTTCATATTCAACCTGTTTCGGAAACTTTTCCTCCCGTTAAATTTATCCTCTGATCCGCTGTCATCTGAACAGAAGACAGAAAATCCGTTTCATCCTCTGATTGGAAAATGGAGTGCGGAAATGGCAGCCCTATGCGAAATTTTCGCATAACCGGGTGTCCACGTTGCAAATCCCGTCCGGCCTGATGGAATTTGTCAGTCCGGCAGGAGCGGCATAAGGCAAATGACTATTCACCAATAACCTTCATCATTGCGATTTCATCACAATCCGGGAATTTGACACAAATAATGCAGTCCGCCCATATTTTCAGGGGAAGCTGGGCCCTTTCTATTTGCACAAAGTCGTGTTTCCTGAAAAATCCCGGTCGGTACGTCAGCGTGAACACTTTCCTTATGTTAAACGATTTTGCCTCGGAAAGGGCTGCTTCAGCAAGCTTTGTTCCGATCTTTTTTCCTGTGTGATCGGGATCTACTGCCAGAGACCGTATTTCTGCAAGGTCTTCCCAGCAGAACTGCAAAGCGCAGCAGCCCACAACATTATTTTCCTCATCATCCACATAGACTGTGAAATCCCTTACATGGTCATAAAGCTGACTCAGAGGGCGGGCAAGAAGCTCTCCTTTCTCGCCGTATTTCTGAAGAAGTCCGTGGATGGCTTTTATGTCTTTTATGGTTGCTCTTCTGATCATCTTATTATAAATCACCGAAACATTGACTCAGCATCTATTCCTTCATCCAGGACAATGATTTCCACCCGGCGGTTCTGCTGACGTCCGGCCTCGGTTTTATTGCTCGCCACCGGGTAGTTTCTGCCATAACCTTTGGTCGTAATCCGGGTTGCGCGGATTCCCTTTTCTGCCAAAACATCGCGCACAGCATCTGCCCGGTGCTGGGAAAGCGAGCGGTTAATCGCTTCGCCGCCCCTGCTGTCCGTATGCCCCTCAATCAGTATATTGCGGTTCGGATTCTCTTCAAGGAAATCAGCAATCCCATCAAGCTGACGCACTGCCCCCGGCATCAAACGGGCCTTTCCAGATTCAAACAGCACATCCCCGAGGGTCAGAACCATCCCCCGGTTCGTCCGTTCGGCTTTTAATTGGGACAACTCTTGTTTCAATTTCCGGGTCTCTGCTCTTGCCAATTCAGTTTCTCTGCGGGCAGCTTCGGCCTCACGCGCCCTGACTTCGGCCTCACGAGTCTTGGCTTTAAGCTCCATGGACCTGGTTTCGAGTTCAAAGGCCCTCTCCTCAGCTTCATCAGCTTTGGCTTCCGCCTCCTTTCTTGCCTGTTCCGCTTCATATTTAAGAGAATCTGTCTGCACTTTCTGCTTTTCCCTGGCAAGAAGTTTTATTTTTTTCTCCGCTATTTTTCGCTCCGCGGTCACCACTGCAAGTTCAACCTTGGTTTTTGCCAAGTAGGCCATACGCTCCATCTCCTGAAAATTTTCAGCTTCCTGGGCTTTCCCCAATGCCTTGCCAGCCTCGCGCATGGCAATCGGCGCATGAGAGACGATATCAGGATTTGACCGGGCCTGAACATAAGCTGAACGGGTGCGTTCAAGCGTATCCGTTGTCTTGGGAACCGTGCTGCATCCTGTTATCATCAGTGCGATGACTGAAATAACAACCATAACCCGTCTTTCAGACAGAGCAAAATGGGCATAAATATCTTTCATTGTCTTATTCCCCCTCTTCCTTGTTTCTGTTTTCGCGTGTTCTCTCAAACTCGTCTCGTAACGTGTCAATGCTGTCTGTCAGCTCACGGATGTGTTTTTTTATTTTTTCGGCCCGCGCCTTTGCCTCGGCTAACTGGGCATCTGCCAAGGCTTCCTCAGCTTTATGCCGGGCCGCGGTGTATGCCTGTCTCTCCAAAGCTGTCCTTGCCTCCTGCAATTTCTCCTGGGCAAGCCTCAGCTCACGCGGTGCATATTTCTCGGCATCGCTTTCCTGGGCCCGAATAATGAACATCTCCGCACTTGAGATTTTATCAGCAACCATTATCTCCCTGCCTCCGCAGGCAGCCAGCAGCAACACTCCAAAAATTATAACCATCCCCTGACGGATAATTTTTGCTTTTCGCATCATATTCACTTTCCTTAAATGGATTCTTAAAGAATAATCTGTCCGGTTTCTTATTTACGCTGATGAACCTGAACCGTGATCTTATCCCAACTGACGCCCGATTTCACACCGGTCCCGTCATCAACACGCAGACTGACTGTATATTCTCCTGCCTTTTTGAATGCATGTCTCACCTTTGCCCCCTGATCGCTGCTTCCGTCTCCGAAATCCCAATAAAAGATAAGCGGGTCATTGTCAGGATCATGGGAAGCGGTCGCATCAAAGAGAATGGCATCATGTGCGCCGCCGGCAAAGGTTTCACGATCTCCTCCGGCCTCTGCCACGGGCGGCGAATTCACCCGGATATTCACAACATCCCCGACAACGCCGCATGATGTCCCGGAATTGTCGGTTACAGTCAGCTGGGCCTCATAACTGCCTGGAGTCTCATACAGATGACTCACCTTTCCGGAGTGCGGGTTTCCGGATTTCAGTTCTGAAACAACGCCGTCTCCGAAATCCCATTGAAAAGAAATAATGGAGCCGTCGCTGTCCCTGCTGGCTGATCCGTCAAACAGGACATCATCTCCGGGTGATACGATGCGATCCGGGCCGGCATTCGCAACCGGCGGATCATTGACAATGACCAGCGCGGAAGTTTGCACACGATTGTTGTTCACGGGCCTTCCGTCGTCAATTTCCAGAAGAAGGACGTAGGTTCCGGGAAAATACCATCTGTGACGGACCTCCTCACCCTTCTCATTGGGACTTCCGTCGCCAAAATGCCACGAATAAGAGACAATCTCCCCATCCGAATCCTGAGAATCTCTGCCGCTTAACGTGGCTTCCTCCCCTTCACAGATATTTATGATTGAAGATTGACACTGCTCATCAGCCATTAAGCGACAATCGTTAATTGTGATTACAGGCTTGGGCGGATCATTCACAGTGACCGCCAGAGTGTCTGTATCGCTGTTATTGCCAAGCTCTGTATTGTCAGTTACCGTCAATACGACCTCATACTGGCCGGGCTTCTCGTACTGGTGAGTGGGCTGAACTCCGGTGTCGGTGTGACCATCGCCAAAATCCCATCTATATGAAGAAAGCACACCGTCGGGGTCTGTTGACGAAGACCCGTCAAAGGTGACGACCTGATAAACGCCAACCAACTGGGCATCACCGGCTTCCGCGACTGGCGGGGCGTTAATCCTCACCCGTTTTTTTCCGGAAGTCTGGTTGCAGTCGGTGCCGGAATCTGTTGTGACCGTCAGCGTGACAACATAATCCCCGGATTTCTCAAACGTATGTTCCACTGCTTCCCCCTGTCCGCGGGTTCCGTCTCCGAAATCCCATTCCCATTTGATGACGGACGCGGAGATGTCAGCACTGACAGAGGAGAGCTTTTCGGTTTGCGAGATGCGTTTAGCTGTTTGCGAGGCATCAAAATGCACCGGTTTTCCCATTTCTGCGGTCATCTGGCACACAAACTCAGCGGCCGGTGCGGCATGAACGGTGACAATAATCACATCATCATCTGTATTATCACAGTCCGCCATCCGATCTCCGGTAATTATCAGCCGGACCCGGTAACGGCCTGACTTGGCGTAAACATGCATGGGGATGGGGCCGCCTCCGGTTGTTCCGTCGCCAAAATCCCACTCAAAAGTGTTGACCAGACCATCCAAATCTCTTGACCGGGTCCCGTCAAAATGGACAATCTCGCCCGCACACACAGCCTTATCAGGGCCTGCGTCCGCAATGGGGGATTCGACAACCTTTACCATGATCTGGTCGGTATCTGTGTTTCCGCGTTCCAGTCCTGAGTCATCCGTGACTGTCAGCATTACCGGATAGACCCCGCCGTCTGTGTAAATTTTCGTAGGATTGACACCTTCCACGGCCGAGTCGTCTCCAAAATTCCAGTGATATTTCATAGGCCCGCCCTCGGGGTCAGTTGATCCGGCACCGTCGAAAATCGCAATTTTACCGGCGCAAACAGTAATGTCTTCCCCTGCATTGGCCACGGGCGCGTCGTTGAGCTTTGCTCGGATGGAGGAGGCTGAACGGGCGTTTTTCAGACCGGTTCCGTCATCCACCGTCAGGATGACCGGGTAATTCCCCCCTTGCGTGTATGTGTGAAATACTTTCTCCCCTCTTCCGGGAGGACTTTTGTCCCCAAAGTCCCATATATGAATCAGGGGGTCGCCATCTGCATCACTGGAGTCTGAAGCATCCAGCATAATTGTTCTCTCATTGGTGTAAATATGTTTGCCTGCACGAGCCACCGGCTGATGATTGACCCGGATAAAAACCTCGTCCTGAGCCGCAGAGTTTTGTACGCGGTTGTTGTCAATCACCGTAAGCATTGCCGCGTAAACCCCTGGTTCGCTGAATGTGCATTGGAATGCGGAACGGGGAATGCGGAACGGGGAATGCGGTGCTTCAGAGCTTTGGTCTTCAGAGAGTCCAAGTCGCTGGGTTCTGCATTTAAAGACTCTCCCTTTCTGTTTTTCGCACGCTGCATTCGAGAACTCCCACTGGTAAGAAATGATTTTTCCATCCGGGTCATAAGAGCGGCTCCCGTCAAGACGGATATTGTCCCCGGGCGCAAGAATAATGACTGACGATTGGCGATTAGCGGCTGCCGGGCGGGTGTTTTTGCTTGGCAACTGACAATCGGCTATTGCAACAGGGGATTCGTTGATAACGACCACCGCTTTATCAAAATGAAACGCGCCTTCATGTCCTGAATGGTCATAAACCGTCAGCATCACATTATATTTTCCCGGTTTGGCATAACTGTGAGAAATCTTTTCAAAGTCTGAATTCAGGACATCAAATTTTGAAGACTGTGTGCCATCTCCCAAGTCCCACTGGAACATGCTGATTTCACCATCCGGATCAACAGAACCGGAAGCATCAAAGCTGAACACCTGCCCTGGCGCACCAACTCGGTCCGGACCTGCGTCTGCGATGGGCAGGCGATTCACGATCACCGTGATTTCATCGGACGTTTGGTTTGTGGAGGTTTCTGAGTTATCGGTAACAGTCAGGCGGACGCTGTAAGCACCCGGGGTACCATACGCATGAACCGGAGAATCTCCCTTCCCCCCGGCACCGTCGCCGAAATCCCACAGATATTCAATGATATCTCCATCTTCATCACTGGAAGCAGTTCCGTCAAAGCGCACCTCGCTGCTTGTGACCCACTGATCCTCGCCTGCATCGGCAATCGGCGGATAGTTGATGATGACAATGGTCTCGTCTTTGTCTGTGTCTGAAGAAGACCCGGAATTGTCCTTAACGGTCAGTGTCACATGATACTCTCCCGGGCTTTCATACTCATGCGTGACGGTTTCAAATTTCGAGTTTGAAATTTCATACGTCGAAACGGTTCCGTCTCCGAAATCCCATATAAACTCAATAAGCTCACCATCCGGATCAAAAGAGGCAGAGCCGTCAAAAAGGACGGGTTCGTTGGCAGAAGCCTGGTGATCGCCGCCGGTATCCGCGACCGGCGGGTCATTGACAAAGACTTCTAATGTATCTGCTGCGGTGCTGTTGCTGGCTCCGGAATTGTCCGTGATGACGAGTCTTACCTTATATATACCTGGTGCGTCATAAGCGTATATCACGTCAGGCCCTGTTTTTACAGCACCGTCACCCATTTCCCATTCGTAGGATGCAAGTTCGCCGTCACTGTCGCCGTCACTGTCGCCGGCTCTGTCGCTGCTGAAATCAAGCATCTCCCCCACTGACGCGATCCGATCTCTGCCGATATTGACAACAGGTCTGGCATTGATCCATACTTCGCACTCATCAGTGGCGGAGCTGCAGGGACTTCCGGAATTATCTTCCACCCGCAGGGTGACGACATAGATATCCGGCCGCCTGTAAGTATGCCGGACTTCCTCGCCCTGCGCCCGGTTCCCATCGCCGAAATCCCAAATATAACGCAGCGGCTCTCCGTCAGGATCAAGGGAACCTGAACCGCTGAACATCAGTCTTTCTCTCGGGGCAGCAACGATATCCGGGCCCGCGTCTGCTTTGGGCGGATGATTGACGGACACGGTGAATCGTCTGACCACGCTGTTGCTGACCTGGCCGGACGCGTCCTCGACAACAACACTCGCCTTATATTGACCCGGTGATTCGTACTGATGGGTGATTCGCTGGCCTTTCCCGGTTTTACCGTCGCCGAAATCCCAGGAAAAGCTTAATGCATCTCCGTCCGGATCAACAGTGCGGGAACCGTCAAAGAGGAATGAGTTGCAATCCCCAAGCAGTTCAATATTGATATGAGTCTCAGGAAGGGAATTGGGTTTGTGAAGATACACGGGCAGTTGAATCGGGAGCAGTTTTCCCTGTTTGTCGGTCACATAGAAGGTTCCGTCATTGGGTATTTCCTCGCCTCCGGCAAATCGGAGCGCGGCCGTGCGCCCGGTCTCATCTTTATTAAGAGAAACAGAACTTTCCATCCATTCATCCTGGCCTGACGGTTTCACAGGCAGATTTGAGCGGAACGCGGTATCCACACCGATGAACGCCTGGGATGAGTCAAAATTATGTGCGATGATTTCCTTTTCATCTTTTGGCACGGAAAAACGCATTTCCGCAAAAACATCCGATCTTGGAAGGTGAACAGAGGGCGCATAACTGAAAATGCTGAGGCCGGAAGGCCGGAGGTTACGCCGGGGGCTGCGGCTCACGGCAATGGAAAAGCGGTTGCCGTCGTCTCCCTCTTCTCCTTGGACCACAAGCTTGAAATATACAAATTTGCCAATCTTCTCACCTTTTTTCGGGAGGGCTTTGGCAAAGATATGCCAGCGGCTGTCCAGAAAGAGGTCTTCTCCAAAGGATTTGTCTTGGAGCAGAACTCCGGAGTTCAGATCCGCTTTGTCAGGCGTTGGCTGCCTCAGCCTGGGGTTTGAATACGCGCCTTTTCCGCCGAACAACTGGAACCGGGTGTGGGTATCCCATTCTTTGGTGTATCTGGCATCCAGATTGCCTCCGCAGTCAGCATCGAAAATGCGGAAATACAGCGTGTCACTCAGGCTTTCAGGCACTCGGATGAAAATGACCTGCAAAAAGTCATCATCCCCTTCAATCGTTCTGGCATTCGCACCGTAAGTGACCATGTATGTCGCTTCAAGGCCCAGGGCTGGCGAAGAGACATATCCTGTTATGAGCAACAGCAGGACAGGCAGGAAAAGTATTTTGTCAGTTGTCATTTGTCTTATGTCTTATGTTTAAATATGGATGTTTATCCGGCAGAAAAATCCGGGTTTTTTTTGAAAAAACGGGTTTCCTCGGGATAAATTTGTTATTTGCCTTATGTCCGATTCAGAACCAATGACAAATGAACTAACGGCGAATGTCAAACGTCTTGGTGTTTCCCAAGTAATCGGACAATGTGACATCTTTCAGCTTTATCGCGCCTTTGACATTTTGCGGGATGTAAAACAGACCAATGTATTCTCCTTTTGCATCAGAGCGTGTCATATATCCGGCATATCTGAATTCTCCGATCTGAGCAATAAAATGCGCTGTCTTCCTGAGCATTGTGGCATCTGTTGCCCGGACTGACAAAGTCGCCTGTTCCGCGCCTTTTGTCCTTTTTGGCGAGAATTGATACTTGACAAGCCGGGGGGCATCCGGATCAAAGAAGACCTGTTTTTCAATTACAGCAATATTTCCCACCAGATCACGGGCTGTAAAGCGCAGAGG
>JAOZLU010000906.1 GCA_029934695.1 Desulfobacterales bacterium
AAATATTGACAGTGAAAAGTTCAAAGTAAAAATGACTGTCGAGTTGAAAGGAATCAGATATGAGCGAAAACACTGACCAGGAATATGTCAAAATTGCAGTTTTGGAAAGCATCGTGGAAGCCCAGATTCTTGGCTCCATCTTGAAAGAAGATAACATCCCTCACCTGATTCAGTCCTACCACGACACCGCTTATGACGGATTATACCAGCTCCAAAAAGGATGGGGAAAAATATCCTCTCCATTGTCTCACAAAGAAAATATCCTTAAAATTCTTGATGAGGTCAGAGCGGAAAATTATGATATGGAAGATGGTGAAGATGCCAATTTTTCCAATTCAGATGATGAAAAGGAAGAGTGAAACCCCTGAAATTTTTTGTATTTTTTCAGCCCGTAGGGAAAGAAAGCGGGTTTAATGGCAACGGAGTCTATCCTTGGAACGAGACCGAGTGTGTTTTGTAATTCAGAAAGGAATATCACACAATGGAATTGGACAAAGACATTATAGAAACAGATGAAGATACAAAGGAAGAGGACCTGTATGACGGGAGCCTTTATCCCTATCCTTCAATGCCTGAAATTGACGAACTCGAAGTGGATGTCAGGGAGCAGCCTTTTTCCGTGTTTGAGTTGGCAAGACAATATAAACGGGAGAATCTGATAATTAATCCTGATTTTCAGAGAAACTTGGTTTGGAAACTCAAACAAATGTCTTGGTTCATCGAATCCATCCTTCTGAATATTCCGCTGCCTTATTTGTACTTAAATCAGAGGAAAGATGGGAAATATATTGTTGTTGACGGCCTCCAGAGAACGGTGACAATCTGTGATTTTTTAAAAAACAAATTTCCCCTTCAGGAATTGGAAGCACTGCCTTGGCTGAATGAGAAAAAGTTCTCTGATCTGGACGGGAATCTCCGGGCCCGTATCGAGGATCGGAAATTGCCCTGCTATGTTATCAGACCCTCAGTTCCCCTGAAAATGATTCACGATATTTTCAAACGCATTAATAGCGGGGGAACGCAGTTGAATCGTCAGGAAATACGCAACTGCATTTATCTTGGAAAGGCAACTCGCCTGTTAAAAGAACTTTCCTCGCATGATAAGTTCAAGAAAGCCATTGACCAGGGAATCAGTTCCAAACGCATGAAAGATCAGGAAGCGGTTCTTCGATATATTGCCTTCAGATTGTTTGACTATAACGATTATGGGAATGATATGGATGAATTCTTG
Organism: Desulfobacterales bacterium; assembly: GCA_029934695.1. Classification (GTDB taxonomy): domain Bacteria; phylum Desulfobacterota; class Desulfobacteria; order Desulfobacterales; family 4be13; genus JAOZLU01. Next base: position 1,232 of record JAOZLU010000906.1, read on the forward strand.
GGATATGCGATGGAAGCAATCAACACAGGCTTGGACGACTCCTGGATTCCTTATTTGAGACATAATTTTCTGCATGTAATGGAATGGACCTATTATTTTTTTGGAGAAAGAAACTTCAGAATTCCCACAGAGAGTTCCCGGGGCCGCATTAATATATCCGTCATGGAATCTGTCGGGTATTTTTTCTCCTCAAAAAATGACGATTTTTTGGAAAAGCACAGGCAAAAGATTATAGACAACTTTTTCCATCGTCTTATAAAGGATGCAGATTATCTTGACGCAGTGAGAACTTCAACAGGAGATAAAAAACGGGTAAATACACGATTTGGACTTGCAATGACGATATTGGGAGATGTCTGATGCTAACAGAAATCAGAATTAAAAACTTCAAATGCTTTAAAGACGAAATCGTAATTCCTGCGGAGAGGATAAATCTTTTCACCGGATTAAACGGTCGCGGAAAGTCCACAGCACTTCAGCCTCTGCTAAGCATGAAGCAATCTTTTGAAAAATTAACCAAAGACCGCTTGTTCTTTAACTGGAATTGTGTTGAACTTGGCAACTTCGGAGATGTGAAAAACGTCTCAACTCCAAGAGATGAGGATATTGTATTTACATTTGAGTTTGAAATTGAAGATGATTATTTTGTTGCCAGGTATCATTTCAAAGAAGATGAACAAGATGATCTGTCGGCTCCTGTAAAAAAAATAGAAATGGAAGGAGAGTTAAATGGCGAGGCGTTTGAAATAGCCATTTTAAACACAGATAAAATGGCTGTAATTGAGAAAAAGAGCATAAAAGAATCTTTTTACAATTTATTTCTTGATCACGAGCGATTAAATGATCCGGAACTTAGTTTTGTGGGCAAAAACCTTTTTGACATTGGCCGGATACACTATGTATCCGCAGATCG
>JAOZLU010000295.1:0-1212 GCA_029934695.1 Desulfobacterales bacterium
ATTATTGAATATAAAAATTGATTTTTTAAAAAAATATTAACCGAATGGTGAGTGATTTGTCGTTTATTTGTGATTTGTGATTTGTCATTTACGGATTTAGGGCGATAGGAAATCCGTGTGAGGACAGGTGATAAGGAGCAGATAATGCCTGCGCAGTCAGCCGGTGGACGAGCAAGGCATATCTGATAAAGCGTTATGACACTTCACGGGCCGATGAGTGGGAACTGTGTCATCCTGTCCCGCAGGGACTTATGAAAATAGCCCGATTCATTGCCGGGGACGGATTTCTCACTATTCTTCCTGTCCCACAGGGACAACTGAGAACAGCCCGGAAATTCATCACGTCATCTACAAGGATTAGGGATAAGAAAGGATTTCCTGTCCCGCAGGAGTCCCCGTTTCGGCAATGCACGGATGTTCAGCCGCCACTTTGAATCCTTACGCGGCGGTAAGTATGTTGTCGTCGTCGTGGTCAGTGATATTTATCCAAATGAACGCCACTGGATTATTACATCTTATATCACCAGAAAATTGGTGAAAGGAGGACACATCGAATGGAAAAAAACCTGATATTTCAATACGACCGTGAAGCAGACATTTTATACATAAACACCTGTTCTCCGTATGCGGAGCAGGAGAGCGAGGAACTTGAGGATGAAATCATCGCCCGGTTCAAGCCTGATACCGGCGAAGTCGAGAATATAGAAATTCTCTTTTTTTCGACACGGCTGTTACGCAAAGAACTTTTCCGAATACCGGTTTCAGCAAATCTGATTCTGGATAAAGCGGCATGATTTCAATGATGTCGGAATTTTTTTACAAATGGGTGACATCGGGCATACGCTCGCACCAAAGGAGAAAGTTTTCAGGGAACCCGGAATGGAAAGGATAGAAATCACCAGCCCGCGGGAAGATGAATACGCAGGCAGAGTGACGGTCTGCTGTGACTCTCAGAAAAAACATATCAGACGGAAGAGATGATTGGCAAATTATCGTTAAAGGTCATGTTCATAAGGTATAAGTCAGGTCGGCCCAAGCTACGGAGGCTCTCACTTGTCCCTACGGGACAAAAAACAGTTTTGGGAATCGGTCCCCGGCAATGAATTGCCGGGCTGTTCTCAATTGTCCCTGCGGGACAGGGGGAATCGTTGGAATCAGTCCCCGGCAATGAATTGCCGGGCTGTTCTCAATTGTCCCTGCGGGACAGGGGGA
>JAOZLU010000295.1:1312-5558 GCA_029934695.1 Desulfobacterales bacterium
CTACAAACATGGCGGCCCTACGGGCCTCTGACTGGTTGGTGTCTCGTCTCTACAAACATGGCGACCCTACGGGCCTCTGACTGGTTGTGGGCATTGCGGGCTACAAACATGTCGGCCCCAACGGGCCTCTGATTAGCGGTGTTTTCGGCCTGCCAATCATCTGCATGGATTACGGGTTCCCGGTTGAATGTGATCCCTGTTAGTCACCGGTCATCTGCACGGATTGGCGATTGGCAGGGATTACGGGTTCCCGGCTGAATGTGATCTTTGCCAGTCACCGGTCATCTGCACGGATTGGCAACTGGCAGGGATTACGGGTTCCCGGTTGAATGTGATCTCTGTTAGTCACCAGTCATCTGCACGGATTGGCGATTGGCAGGGATTACGGGTTCCCGGCTGAATGTGATCTCTGTTAGTCACCAGTCATCTGCACGGATTAGCGATAAGCAGGCATTGGTTGGCGATTCATGACTTATTTTAAAGAAAGGAACGACTCAATGGAAATGCTGACAGAACTTTTACCGACACTCCGGGTTTTATCCCGGGCAGACAAACTGTGTGTTGTTCAATATCTGGTTTCCGAACTGCTCAGAGAGGAGAAGGCTGATCTGCTGACACCTGACATGAGTTATCCGGTCTGGTCACCCTACAACGCCCATGAGGCTGCGGATACTTTGTTAAAGGCTTTGGAGGCGGACAAAAATGACTGAGATGATACAATTCCCGTTTTCGGCAACAGAAAGATCAGGGGGCATCAGCTTTCCGTATCTTCCCCTGGTTCTGACTCATCAGGGGAACTCCTTATCCGTTTCAGGACTTTTGGACACGGGAGCGACAGTGAATGTTCTCCCGTACAGTATGGGAAAAAGGCTCGGGGCTGTATGGGATGAGCAGACGGCATCGCTTCAACTGACAGGCAACCTGGCCCGGTCAGAGGCCCGCTCACTGGTTGTTTCCGCCACAGTTGCGAATTTTGAGCCGATCCGGATGGCTTTTGCCTGGGCACAGGCGGACAACATTCCTCTGATTCTGGGGCAGGTGAACTTTTTCATGGAATTTGATGTGTGTTTCTTTCGCTCCCAGTCAGTCTTTGGAATCAGACCGAAAGCTGACAATAATTGAGCCAGAGGCTTCTTTGCACGGATTTGTGTCCGGCTGCATGGGTTGTGTTCATCCCGTTCATCTGCAACACGGATTGGCAGTCATCCACACGGATTAGTGATCATCTACAAGGATTATGTGTAAGAAAGGATTACGGGTTCTCGGCTGAATGTGATCCCTGCCAATCATCTACAAGGATTGTGGTTAAGAAAGGATTACTCTGAGCCTTCTCTTACCCGGGTCTTTGCATGAAATAAGGAATTGACATAAGAAATTGGAATGATTTTCAAAAGACGATATGTTACGGGCTGCCGGGCTGCCCAATCGAAGCGAACTCACCAAAGCCGGACGGGCCTTGCAAAAGCATGGCAACCGTGCATCCGGCGCATTTCCCAGAGTATCGGGAAATCCGGAGGAGATTAACAGGCTGGCCCATGACGTGGCAGAAAACATTTTAAATACGCCGACGACATGCCCGATTCGGTGAGATCACAGAAATCAGAACCCCTGACGGTCTGGGCATCCGTTATGACGCAAACGGAAACTTCTTATGATTTCTTGAACCATGAATAAAAAAATGACAATAACCATCGCAAGCGTTCCTGACAGAGAGGGGCTTGTCGCCGAACTCTGGCACTGTGATGAGCAGTGGGGAGAAATCTTTCAGGAGGGAGAGGATCTCAGGCTGGCATTATGCCCGAATCCGAATCAGACCTTCTGGAATTTTGATGCCGAAGATGCTGCAAACGCCATTCGGGAAGCCAAAGAAAGACTGCTGGACGATGAAATGCGTTTTTCTGAGGCAGCATGATCCTGACATCTGATGGGCGACAAGCAGGGATTTTCTGGCGATTCATCTGCATGGGTTAGCGATAAGCAGGGATTAGTTGGCGATTCGTGGCGTAATCCCTGCTAACAGGGATAAAAAACATGGAGGGGCATCTTCGTGGGCCGTTCATTTGTAAAAACAGCGAAAAAGGTCAAATGGGCAAAAAAAAGCCCTACCTTCCCTTAAGGGAAAGGGTATATGGAGGGTGTGCATAAACAAATTTGCAAGGTTGCGTTATGCAACACTGAAATGATACCGAAGGGAAGATGTTGCTGGTGTATCGGTGTATCAAAAAACGCACCCTGCAGCGGGCGGGAAAGAAAAATATAGTGTATGCGAGCAAACACCGCACAACGCAGATTTTAAAAAATACTTGTGCGCTGTTTGCGGCACGCAGAAGGAAAGACACCCTTGGACAGGATTTGTTGTCTGCCTGCGGTGTCATCCTTTATAAAAAGCTGCGTGATGTTCCCTATATGTTCCCTGTTTCATCAGAGCTTATTGTGCTGCTTTTTGTAAACCCTTTATTTCAGTGGTGCCCCCGGCAGGAATCGGACCTGCGGCACATGGATTAGGAATCCATCGCTCTATCCACTGAGCTACGGGGGCAGATTTCTTATTTAATCAACATGAAGCTTTTGCCCCGGATATATCTTACTTCTCTGTGTCAGACGATTTACACGAAGAAATCGTTTCAGGGGCATGTTATACCGTTTTGCAATCGTTTGCGGAATATCTCCGCGCTTGACCCGATATGTCCTTAAATCATAACCTCGTCGGACTTTTTTGTTCTTATTATACTTACCTCTTCCGGGTATCTTCAAAACCTGTCCGATACGAAGTTTCGCATTTTTTCTCAGGCCGTTAAACCCGCTGATCTTTTTTGTCGTCGTACCGTAACGTCTGGCGATATTCCAAAGCGAATCCCCCTTTTTCACAACATGCTTTGATGCCTTACGACGTTTTTTCTTGGATGCGTAAGCCTCAGACTTGCCTGATGATCCCCTGACGGGTATTTTAATCGTTTTTCCGACAACAATTCTGTTTTTTCTTATTTTGTTGTAACGGACGATTTTTTTCACTGTGGTACGATACCGGCGGGCAAGAGTTGAAAGCGTGTCGCCTTTCTTCACCTTATGATGTCTGACGCGAAAAGAGGCTTTGCTTTTTTTCTTTTTGGTGGATTTTTGGGTGAGCAACGGTGCAACTGGCATCTCATCCAGTCTTGAAATCAGAAGATCGCCTGTGTTCGGAGGAACTTTCAGGGAGTAGCCGCCAGCCGGAACAATATTATGACGAAGTTCAGAATTAAGCTCTTTAAGCGTCTTTTTTGACACGCCAATCATTTTGGCCGCATCTTTGAGATTCACCTGCTTTGAAATCATCACAGTTTCATATTCAGAAGGTGAATAGGTACTTATCGAATCCAGACCGTATTTTTCCGGATTGCTGACAATATGAAGTGTTGCCAGAAATTTGGGCACAAACCGGGCAGTTTCCCGGGGAAGACGCTTATACAGATCCCAGAAGTTGTCAAGATAGTTCACATTCTGTTGCCGTATGACCCGCAACACCCTGTTTTCCCCGCAGTTATAGGCCGCCAGGACGGTTGACCAGTCCCCGAAAATATTATGAAGTTCCTTCATATATGCGACCGCGGCCTTTGTTGCTTTCTCCGGGTTCAGACGTTCGTCAACATATCTGTCATGTTTAAGGCCGAATTTGGAGCCGGTTGACCGTATGAACTGCCAAAGACCGAGAGCCCTGGCCTTTGATAGCGCATATACAGTGAAGCCGCTCTCAATTAGCGGAAGCCAGGACAATTCAGCAGGCATCCCTGCTTTTTCCAGTTCCGCAACAATATATGGCCGATATTTACCCGAACGTCTGTATGCTCTGGCGAAAAAGTTTTTTTTCTTATTATTACTGTACTTCGTAAAACGATCTATTTCCGCCTGAACATGTTCATTCATCACCATGGGGATCGCATTGTGTTTCCCCTTTGCAACAACATTTCGGGAAGCATATATCTCAAGAATACGTTTTGAAATCGTAAAGCGCAGTTCCTCTTTCTGCCGCATCAGTCCGGAATTGCCGTCCGCGTCAACTTCTACGATCAGAGAATACGCCTCATCCAAGGAGTCAAGTGCCTTTTCAGCCTCTCCTTTTTGCCAAAATACCTGAGATACATCACAAAATTTAAGTGCTTTGTCCAGAACAGACTGTGTTTCCTCAAAAGAAGAATTTTCATATTCTTCCATGTCATATTCTTCCACGTCATATTCTTCCACGTCATATTCTTCCACGTCATATTCT
>JAOZLU010000295.1:5658-8367 GCA_029934695.1 Desulfobacterales bacterium
GTCATATTCTTCCACGTCATATTCTTCCACGTCATATTCTTCCACGTCATATTCTGCTTCCCGACTGCCTGTTTCTTCATTTACCTTAGATAACACAGTATCTTTTTTCTGAAAGTCAGAGCCATCCCCTTCAGATTCAGCATCAGCATCGTATGTTGTTTTGAATTCAGAATCAGTACTGATTGTTTTACATAAAGTATTTTTATCTTGAAAAGCCAGAACATTGTTCAAAGGTTGGGCGCATCCACAGACAAATGACAGCAAAACTGAAAGAAAAATAATATGCATTTTCATTTTATTCCTCAAAATAATTCTTTTTTTGTGTGTAAGTGTTCTCTGTGATGCCGCATTTGGATTTAAGCAATGACAAAATCATGCGGCAAAGGTTCATTGTAATTTATAAAACAGATGCTTACCGGTTTGCATTGAAAATTCGGCAATATTCCGGGAAAAAAATCTGTTTGACTGAAAAAACACAATAAATTCCATAATTCTGTTATTTGTCACAGATAACAATCCATACACTATTAAATAATCTGATTCAACAATAAAAAAAACATTATATCTTAACCCAAGCTGACATCCGGACAACTTGGATCATCCTAAGAAATTTAATGCCATATAAAAATTTATTTTGGAACATGTAAAACAGCACAACTCACTCCCCGGTCTGAGAATTTACCTTTTAATTCTATTGTGAACTCCTGACTCTCCCAGAAGGCTCCCAGAACTCTTTAAATTCCGAATTCCCACCTCAGCATTTGTAAATTATTTATTAGGGGAAAGCTTTTTGCCGTAAAAAAGCATCTTTAACCATTGTGAGCGTATCATGTCCCTCTGCATTTTAAGATATTCATACTTTTGCGGGAACGACAGACGTAATATCTAATGATGCTGATCCTCAATGCACAAATCACTAAGCCATGGAACAGACAATCAGACACGGCCCGATCATAATTTTCATCTTTAAATTTGCAAAATTTTCTGACTGATTTTGTCAGCATCAAGATATATCCCGAAAAAAGATATGCCCTGACTACACAAAGACAGATGCTCTTGTCAAGAGGATTTATCTTATTAAAAATAATTTTGACACAAGACCACCTTATATTATTCCTTTATAATATGTTGCCGGACGGTTTGCAACCGTCCGGATGTTTCAGAAATTACGGCTGTATGAACATTGCGGACGGGGTTGCAAACCCCGTCCGGCAGTCTGGCTGCATGAACATTGCGGCAGTCTGGCTGCATGAACATTGCGGCAGTCTGGCTGTATGAACATTGCGGACGGGGTTGCAAACCCCGTCCGGCAGTCTGGCAGATGTCTGGCAGATGTCCGGCAGATGGATTTATCTTAATTCTTTTATAATTTTTCAGGCTCAATATCTGATTTACTTATAATGGGTGATAATCGGTGATATTCCTTAAAAAAAAGGTTTTTTAACCAATATTTGACTTTATCTGAGCTTCATAGCCGATAATTGGAGTTGATATTAACAAGAAGAGACGATAGAAGCAAAAGTTCTTTGACAGCGTATTCGTCTGTTGCATGAGCGTCATGCAATTTTTCAGTGTCAAAGTAAATTGTTGAGCCAGCGTAGCTCAGTTGGCAGAGCTACTGATTTGTAATCAGTGGGTCGGGGGTTCGACTCCCTCCGCTGGCTCCAGAAAATAAATTTAAATCAGGTGGGGTTCCCGAGTGGCCAAAGGGAACAGACTGTAAATCTGTCGGCGACGCCTTCGGAGGTTCAAATCCTCCCCCCACCATCTTACATCAGAAGTTCACACTTTTTCTGAATCTTGGAACAATTTGTAAAATTGTTCTGTAGTGCAAACTGACAAATAAAGATGTGTTCGGGCGGGAGTAGCTCAGTTGGTAGAGCTTCAGCCTTCCAAGCTGGATGTCGCGAGTTCGAATCTCGTCTCCCGCTCCATAAAAACGGATTTTTTTGAAAAACCCAGTTTCTTTTAATTTTTTTCAGAGAATAAGAAATTTGTCACAGGTTAAGCAGGTTTGTGTGATGAATAATTATGATTGAGCTTTTTTAATATATTTGTAAAATAATACAAGATATTTTTAAGGTTGCAATGACGACTTTGATTGTTGTTCAGACGCGCAAGTATGTGCGGTCCGCTGAATATTGATTAATATAGTGAAAATAAGCGGATTGAAAACTCTTTGACTGTGTTCCCCCGGACTGACAAATCTGGAAAGATTACGGTTCGGATTGGCCAATCCGAAGAGGGCGATATTCAGGGCTTGGGCTTTTCCCCCGTTATTTTTGATCTGCTGGAAATATATAATCGTGCCGACGTAACTCAGGGGTAGAGTAACGCCTTGGTAAGGCGTAAGTCATGGGTTCAAATCCCATTGTCGGCTCCATATTTATACGAGAAAATTTAGGAATTATCGGCCCGATTCTGGTGACAGGCTCCGAAAAATACAGGAATATTTATAAAATCCTGATTTTTCAGAGCTTTGTTTTTGCAACAAGGTAAATGACCACACCCTCATTTGCCCAAGCATATACATCAATATATATAGTGAAGACCTGAATGGCAGTTTCGGGCGGTTTCGGCGAAGCAGGAATCGGATTCCGGTCAGGACATGCCGCTGCTCTGGTCAGGAGAGGTTCTATATAACGGAGGACGGAAATATGGCGAAGCAGAAGTTTGAGCGGACCAAGCCGCATGTGAATGTGGGGACGA
>JAOZLU010000907.1 GCA_029934695.1 Desulfobacterales bacterium
TGTCTTTCCCTTACTTAAATTTTCTGCTTTCTGCTGCCGATAATGTATGTATATGTATAATCATCAGGATGAGCGGCACCCCGAAGGGGGTGTCCGCTCCATCCAGGGGTTGTAGAGTGCGAAGCATCTCTACAACGACTGAGTTGAGCGGCGGGGCTTTTTCCGTCCGCTCAAACGATTGGTTATATTTTTTTTTACGATTTGCGACTTGCCCGAACCACAGCCTTTTTGTTGCCACAGTCAGTATTCAGAACATACGCTTTCTTCCTATATCGCTCTTTTTGACCCCGAAAAGGGCGATATAGGCACTGTTTTAAGCTAAAATAAGCAAACAATTCTTTTAATATCAAGCACTTACCACGGCCCGACCCCGTACCCCACACCCGTTGCCGGGAATGCACGCCGAGGTAGGAAACTGCCGACAGCACGGCAGGTTAAACTACCGTCTTACGACGGTATTAACAATTAAATCAGCGACTTTACACGTCGCACCCGCTCAAACGATTGGTTATATTTTTTTTTACGATTTGCGACTTGCCCGAACCACAGCCTTTTTGTTGCCACAGTCAGTATTCAGAACATACGCTTTCTTCCTATATCGCTCTTTTTGACCCCGAAAAGGGCGATATAGGCACTGTTTTAAGCTAAAATAAGCAAACAATTCTTTTAATATCAAGCACTTACCACGGCCCGACCCCGTACCCCACAGACAGTTCAAGGACTTTCATCTTATGATTCACTGTCAGTTCGCTGATACTCTGTCTTTTCACATCATTCTTTGTTTTTTCGATTTCCTCGACAGTTATGACTGATATGTGAAGTTCATATGTCGAAGCATCGTTCTCAAACCATTTCTGTGTTATCAACTGTCTCATCGGTTTGGAAGTGTCGTGATATGCACTCGGAATCGAAGTATCCAAATATAAACTGATTTTTTTATGTTCGGACATATTTCAAATTTCTTTGTTTTTGCTATTTTTATTTCATATGTGTATGACGTGCCTGACATAAAGGTGACCGGCAACCGCCCCTTTCGCTTCGCTCCAGGGGCATTTATACGGCAGACCGTCGGGTTGAAGCTATTTCGTCATCTGCTACGGTCTGCCTGTTTATTGCGGTTTTTCTGTCAAAAGCTCTTGTCAGACAGTCAGGCTTTGACGTGCCTAACGCTTGAGTTCACCTGCATTTTGGAGCGCAGCGGAAAAATGTCAGGTGCAACGATTTGTTATATTTTTAACTTTTAAAGGCTTTTTATTTAATTTTTGGTAATTTTAAAATCATATTTTCACCAATAATCATATTATCACTATGTCCAGCTATCTTTTTATCTTTTGTCATAAAATGTATATGCATACTCGTTGTATGATGTGTAAAAATCCCTGTATGATGCAAAGAAAAAAAACCAAGCATTACAACAGGTGTGTTTTTCATAGTATTGTGAATTCCAGATTGAACATGTTTTTTATGAGTATGAATTTTATCCTCTGCACTCCAATTGATCACATGCCAATTATTTGATTTTATGATGCCTTCAATTATAAAAGGAAATGCCTTTTCTATGTTCAACCCATGTATTTCTGCAGTTTGCTTCAAGTATTTTTCAAATTCCACTCTTGATGAAATATTATCTGGTATTTTAAATTCTAGCCACTTAGGAACTTGAGAATAAACTAAGATAGAGGCATTTTTATTATGAGTATGATCAAATTGTAGTTTATTATTTGCAGCAACATATGTAGTCATATTAGAACTATTAAAAATTTGAACTTCACCTTTTAGATAGCCTACAGCACCTAATGCATACAAATTTTCTTTGCTTTTTAAACTATTAAGTTCAATTTTAGGGGTTAAATCACCTTTTTTCATAGCATTTTTCAATGCACCTGCATATTCAACTTTTTGATTCCATATTGATAGCGATAGTTCCGAACGACTTAAATTTTTATCTGTTTTGATTCCACAGGCTGTAAACAAAGATAGACAAACCACCATGACAACAATTGAATTAAAAATACGCATATATAAACTCTCCATTTTGAGACAATTTAAATTAGTCAGTTTCGCATTGTCTCCACTGCATTGAAACTAACCAGCAATTATACAGTTTCCGTATATCTGCCGGAAAAATATTATGCCCGCCGT
>JAOZLU010000908.1 GCA_029934695.1 Desulfobacterales bacterium
TTTTTGGCTATGAACTGCGCGGCAGAAGTTCAGTTGACCTCTCCTCTTCAAACTGTTTCCGCCATTCCCTCACATCCGGGACAGAACCGCTTCAGCATACTGGTATGGCCGTACAAAACCGACATTCTCCGAGATTTTGAGCTATACAGGAAATTAGGAATCAGAGGTTTTCAGATTGACCGCGGCGCAGGCCAGGAAAAAAAAGTCGAATTTTCCATTAAGCAGAATATCCCTTATTATGTCGGCCATGCCGCGGACAAAGGCTTTTTGCATCTGACGCGAAATAACCGAAAAGCAGTGACGAATCAGCACGGACTCGTCATACGCCCTCACAGCCTTGCTGATCCCCGAACCCTGGCAAAAATGAAGGATCACCTGCGTCGCAATGTGACAGCCACCAAAAAAGGCCGTGTTCTCGCTTACGCGTTTGACGATGAAATCTCTTTAGGGAGAATGACCAATCCGTGTGATGTTGACATTCATCCTTTATCTTTGCAATGGTTCAGGAAATGGCTTGAAAAAGAATACAGTTCAATAGAACGCCTGAACCTCCAGTGGGAGACTTTGTATGACGGATTTGACACAGTCATGCCTCAGAGTTTTGAACAGGTGCGAAAAAATACCAAAAAGCCCCTTTCCCGATGGAACTTGTCCCGGTGGATGGATTTCCGGCATTTCATGGATTTTCAGTTCGCGGCGGTACTCTCAGAATTAGTCCTTTATACCAACACGCTTGCCCCTGGTATTCCAGCAGGTTTTGTAGGCGGACAAGGCCCCGGTCCCTGGGGCGGTTATGATTACGCAATGCTCTGCCGTGCTGTGCAGTGGATGGAGGCTTACGACATCCACGGAACCAATGAAATCCTCAGATCATGGTGGAATGCGGATCGCCGTCTCCGAATGCAGACCTTTTTTTCCTCCAAAAATCCCAAACTTGATTCATGGTTTCTCTGGTATTATATGGTCCACGGCAACCAGGCAGTCATTGCCTGGCCCGAAGACTGGTTTCATACCGGAGGAGGCGACATCGCCCCTCATATTCTTGCGAATAAGCAGACATTTAAGGAAATTCAGGGAGAAATCAGCAAGTACATCGTAAACCCGAAAACCCTGTCTGATCCTGACCCCATCGGCATTTACTATTCCCACCCCAGCATTCAGGCAGGATGGGCCATGGATGCCATTGTACACGGCAAGACATGGATTAAACGCACAGGCACTCTGGATAATGAGAACCAGACCATGGGCGTTTTGCGGAAAGTGTGGTGCAAAACTTTGGAGGATCTGGGCTTTCAGTATGATTTTGTGAGCTACTTGGATGTTGAGGAAGCCAAGGTGAATCTGAACAAAAGGTTCAGGGTGATTATCCTGCCGAAAACAGTCTGCCTTTCCAATAAAGAAGCTGATGCCCTGCGTGAATTTGTTGAAAAAGGAGGCGTGTTAATAGCAGATTACCTCTGTGGAATTCTGGATGAACACGGCAAGGGGCGTTCACAAGGGGTTCTGGATGATCTGTTCGGTGTAGTTCGTGAGGAATCTGCCGGATACATGAATGGTAAGGGACTGACTGAGATTGACGGAGAAAAATACAAAAAACCGTACCTGCAACGCTTCACTTATTATAAGAATGCCCGTCGTTACAAAGAAATAGTTGTTTTTGAGAGAGGCACACGAGATTCCCGGGGAGCAAATACTCTTATGGAAAACACATTAAAAAAGGGCAGGGCAGTTTATCTCAATCTTTCACCGCTTGAATACTGGAATCATGTTAGACGATTCTCAATATATGGCCATGAATGGCGGAAAATCATCTCTGATATTCTCTCATCCTCAGGCCTGCAACCCCGTGTCAGAGTTTATGAAAATGGAAATTCCCCCAACATGATTGAGACTCTCTGGTGGAAACACAATGACAAACAGTACCTGTGCATCGTTAAAAACCCCACGGAAAAAAAAGAACTGGCAAAACTGGGAGATGCCATAGAGGGGATTACAGGTCAGACAGTGAATATCCTTATGAAATTTCCCAATCCTGTTGAACTGACAAACCTGAGAACCATGAAGCAGCTTGGTAAGGGCCGGGACTTCCATGATCATTTTAATCCTTGGGAGGCAAATGTTTACTGGGTAAAGGACAAGAC
>JAOZLU010000909.1 GCA_029934695.1 Desulfobacterales bacterium
TTTATCCGATAGTGGAGACAGTCGCTCTTGAACAAGAAGGGAGCAGAACAGTCCGCCACAGGCTCGGAGCAAACCCTCTGTCCTTGGAAAAAGGCGTGATTTTCCCTCATCTGAAAGAGGGTGAAGATGCGTCCCTGGCAGACAGATACCGGTTTCTCTGGGATGGATTTGAAAAGGAGTTCGGAAGATTGCCGAGGAAAAATATTTCGGTGTTCACTGAAACTCTGGTTTATCTTCTGGAGAAATATACCTGGTGCATTCCCGGTCCGATAACAGATATGCCGGATGTCTCACTTTTTGATCACAGCAAGACCACTGCAGCCATTGCCGCGTGTCTTTATGATTATCATGAGTGTCACGGTACTCTGAACGAGGAGGCTGTCAGGGAACTAAAGGAGAAAAAATACCTGCTGGTCTGCGGAGATATCAGCGGCATTCAGACGTTCATTTACAACATCACGAACAAAGGTGCTGCAAAAGGGCTGAAAGGCCGTTCCTTCCTGATCCAGTTGTTTTCAGAAGCCGCAGGCAATTATATTCTGAGGACCTCTGACTATCCTGTGACCAATATGCTCTACTCCGGCGGGGGCAGGTTTTATCTTCTTCTTGCCAACAGATATGAGCATGAGTTGGAAAATATCAGGACGGCCATCAACACGAATCTCCTTAAAGACTATAACGGGGAAGTTTATCTGGCCCTGGGATGGTGCAAGCTCAGAGGGGAGGATTTCGGAAGGGAAAATTTTCCTGAAAAATGGAGGGCCGCGGCCGGCAGCACGAATGAGGACAAACGGCGGAAGTTTGCCGGTCTGGAATATGCCAGGATATTCGGCCCTCTCGGTACAGGCGGCAATGCTGCAACCTGCCAAATCTGTAAGAAAGAGGATAAACTGACAACGAGGCTAAGGGATGGTGTGAAATTATGCGAGAATTGCAAGACCGCCGAAGATTTGGGACAGAAGCTTTCCAGAGCGGAATATCTTGTTGAGGTATATCGTGAGTCAAAAAGGCTGAAAGGAGGATTTGACACACCGATTCCGCATATCCGATATTATCTTCTCGACAAACCGGATGAGGCGGTAAAGATAGACGCGGAGAGAGTGGTGGTTTACAGGCTGAACCATACCGGCTTTCTGCCTGAAAACATGGGTGCCAATGCCTTTGGATTCAAATTCGCAGGGGGGGCTGGCCAGGGAAAAACGCTGATGTTCGGAGATTTGACAGAGCGTTCAACCGGACTCAAGCGTCTGGGTGTCCTGAGAATGGATGTGGACAATCTGGGGCGGATTTTCTCTGAGGGACTTGGGCGCGGGGCATCGCTTTCAAGGGTCGCGGGGCTGAGTCATCAACTGTCCCTGTTTTTTGGCGGCTATCTCAATGAAATATGCAGGAAAGACAAGTACTGCGAGGATACCCTGATCATCTATTCGGGCGGCGATGATCTTTTTATCGTGGGTGCATGGGACAAAGTGATCGAACTGGCCCCGGATATCCGTCAGGCATTCAGGGAATTTACATGCCATAATCCCTCGTTCACTTTATCCGGAGGGATCATCATGAGTCCTGAAAAATATGCTATTTACCGAAGTGCATCCCACGCTGAAGAGGCTGAGAAAAAGGCAAAGATGTTTAAGCGGCGTGTAAATGGGCAGGACATGGAAAAAGATGCGCTGACCTTTCTCGGCAAGTCCCTGGGCTGGAACGATCTTGATGTCTGCCAAGAGATAAAGGAAACCTTTTACCCGCTCCTCAAAGAAGGACGCGAAGGCAAAAAACTGCCAGCGGGCATCCTGAACCGCTTAAAAGAGATTTACCTGTTGTATGAGGAAAACAGGAGATACTGGCATGAAAAGGGGTTGTGCGGGGCTGAACTGGAAGACAAAGCCATGAATCACAAGTGGAAGTGGCGGGGGGTCTATACTCTGAGCCGGGCAGCCAGACAGAACCCTCTTTTCAAAGAGGATATATGCAAGATAAGGAGCGCGTTGCTGGGAGATCAGATAAACAGCAAAAAATCCGAGCAGCCGCTCATCAAGTTCATTGATGTGCCTGTCCGCTGGACAGAATTTCTGATAAGAAGAGAAAGGGGATAAAGATGAAACTTAAAGTCGTGTTTGAACTGGCAGAAGAAGGAGGATAC
>JAOZLU010000296.1:0-5422 GCA_029934695.1 Desulfobacterales bacterium
ATCAAACATCAAATATCAAACATCAAATATCAAACATCAAATATCAAACATCAAATATCAAACATCAAACATCAAACATCAAACATCAGCTCTTTGATCCTGCAACCCATCTCAGACCCCACCTGTATGTCTGGTCACACTCCTGATGACCGTTGTGGAACGTGACAAGTTTTGTCACTTTTATGTCTTTCCCTTCAAATTCCAGCAGAGCAATGGCGCAGAATCCACGGGAATCTCTTTGGGACCCTACAAGCACTTCAATGAGCGGCTGCCCCGGAACTTTGACCGTCACAGTCGCATCTGTGTCAGACCATTTTGGGGCGCCTTCATATATATAGGTATAAAACAGTATCCGTTTTATTGTGTTGATATAAGACAGGTTTATCCTCATGTTTTCACCTTCGGAATAAGCACCTGTCCGGTCATCACCGGAATGGAATATGTACGGGGGATGATCAAAAGCACCGAAAGCATCCCCAAGCGGCTGGATTGACCCTTTGAGGCCGTCCTGCATTTCAAACAGGCAGCCCAGGTCAAGGTCTGTAGCCTTGTTTCCGCTGAAAAGCTTTGAAAGAAGGCCCTTCTGCTGCTGACCTCCGGGGTTCTGATTCCAGTTCAGGTTGACGAGTATCTCCCCTCCTGACACTTTCGGTTTGATTACGAAGCTGTCGCCTTTGGATTTGAGGGTGATTTTGGACGCCAGTTTGAGCTGGGAAGCACCCGGAACCCGGGATCTGAATTCGTCCAGGCTCATCACTTCGCTGTCATTTATGATTTCATTGGATATAAACCCGCTGGCAAATTTGCAGATTACAGCGACCGGCCCGGGCTGGTTTGAATCCAGGGCAACCGTGTGGCTTTCGCCCTTGTCCGTCAGAATCTCAACCCGGGCGTCGTATTCGGCAAAAACATTGTTCACGCCTGATGACGCGTCTGTGAAATTGAGCGCGCAGATATACAGTTCCTCAAAGTCATCCAGCTTCATGATGCGCATTTCTTCCCGGTTATCTCCGCCCACAGCACCGACACCCTCGTCACCTGAAAGCTGGATAAACGGAAACTCGTTCAGATTGCCGAGAGAGCCGCCTGTGTAATTATCCGAATACACCCCGCCGGTCTTACCATCTTTGGCTTTGTAAAAAGCCATCAGATCCAAGTCAACAGCCGATGTCCATACCAATGAGAGCTTGATCTGTTTGAATGCTCCAATGTCTGCTTTTGCTCCCTTTTGTTTCAGTTCCATTTTAAACCTCCTCTGCAAATACTTCAAGTTACTGATTTTAAATTATCCTTATTCTTTCCACCTTCTCAGGGAGTGCTGAAATGAAATTTCAGTACCCTCCGAATCACAAACCGGAATTAAGGACACCGATTTCACGTCTCCCGGCTGCTTCAGGTTCTTATCAGTCCCAAGTTTCGAGTTTCGAGTTCAAGTTAATGTAAGAAAAAGGATATTCTTGTATCAATTGAACAAAAAAGGAACCCGGCATCTTTCATAAAAATCCGAAAATAGTTTACAGCTTTGCTTCCCGCAAAGCTCACACTTTTTCCGAACTGCGGGACAATTTCGGAGATTGTTCCGAACAGTTTACAGAATTGTCAGCCCTTTACAATACATATTCAGCTAAAGAATTCGCTATGGCTTTTCCTAATAAGGGGGGAACTGCATTACCTATTTGTTTGGTTATTTGAGTTCGGTTACCAAAAAATTCAAAATCATCATCAAATGATTGAAGTCTTGCGCCTTCCCTTGGAGTAAGAGCTCTGTTTTGTATTGGATGTATGCATCTGTTTGAAGCTGGATGAACAAAGTTTACAGTGATAGTCACAGCTGGTTCATTTGCATCTAATCGACTGTAACAGCTACTGAAACCACTTGATATTAATTCTTTTGGAATGGAATTAATGTTTTTCCCAGCGTATTTTATTATTTCCAACATTTTTTCGGTATGTTTTGTTGCGATATGGAGTTTTAAGCTATCATTACCATTTCTTCTTTCTTTTTGATATTTTGTTTTTGGTTGCAAAGTATATTTTTCCGCACTTCCTCCGGATTCAATAGGTGGCAAATCATCAATTGCCTCCATTACAGTAATAGCTTCAGGTAACTCTTTTCTGTTAAAGAGATCATATTCAGTCGGCAAAAGTATCTTTGACCTGTCTTTATATCCAATCGTTGCGCCATTATAACGATGGGTTGGTTCAGGGAAAGCCATTATCTTTCCTCCACGCTTTACACCAATCATTATAAAGCGTTCACGCTTCTGAGGAACTCCAAAATGAGCAGCATTCAATAATTTCCAATCACTGTCATATCCAATGTCATGGAAACACTGTTGCATTATTTCTAAAGACATTCCCTTTTTATGCGTTGCAATTCCAACCACATTTTCCAGCACAAAACATTTTGGACGAAAAAAATTTACGAATGAGGCATATTCTTCGAAAAGTGTGTTTCTTGGATCATCATCATTGGATGAACGAAAAGGGCGAATTGATGAAAAGCCTTGACATGGAGGTCCACCGACAATTATACCAACATCATTTTTTTTTATTTTAAGCATTCCCGATATATCGGATTTTCTCACTTTTCTAATATCTTGGCATAAACCCATTGCTTTATTGTGATTTAATTTGAATGTTTCAACAGAAGGTTTTAATAAATCAATTCCAAAAACAACATCAAAATCAATCCCTTTATTGGAACTTTCAAAACCTTTTGAAAATCCACCAGTACCACAAAATAAATCAAAAACTTTCATATTCGACCCCTTGTTTATCTTTACTGTGGAGACTATAGTCTCATAGATTTCTTTTGTCAAGTGATATATACTTAATTTTGAAAAATTGGAGGTATAATATGACAAAAGGCTCAGAGATTGTTGCCGCATTTATATATTTGACAAAAAAACTTCGTGAAGAACAAAAAATGACAATTGAGCAGTTGGCAGACTTAGCCAATGTCCATAGGACTACCATAGGTTTGCTGGAACGTGGTGAAAGAACACCTACACTGCAAGTTGCTCATCAAATAGCTTCTGCACTGGGGTTTCCAATTTCGGAACTTTTACAAGATGCAGAGCTGATTAATAAGGGAAAAACAAATGCCGATGAGATTGTTGCGTCTCATATTAACCGTAAACCCAAAAGTAACAATTTGCGAAATGAAGATAAATTACTCAGTACCATTGGAATAGATGGCAAACCCCTTCTAAATGCTATAGATGCTTGTTATCAAACCTTAGATACAATTGATGAACAACTTATTAGCAAAGGTTCTTTACCTATTGCTAATTTAGTCGAATTAGCCAATTTGTCTTCAATGATCGGAAATATAATTGGTGGAAGTATCGCTGATAATTCTAATGGGCTATATGAAAGAAACAGACCCCATACTTATCCGGATTTAATCCCTCTTAAAGAACCTGCTGTAAATTTAGAATTGAAAATAGCTTTAGAAACCAATAAACCGAAGGGACACCTCCCTAAACCTGGAATTTACATTATATTTCGTTATGTACTTGCCAACAAGCAGGGAAATTATCAAAGGGGAAAACAATATCGTGGTGATACTGCTTGGATTTGGGAAGTAAAAGTTGGGGAGTTGAAAGAAGATGACTTCTCGTGTAATAATACAGAAGGTGATTCTGGGAAAACGGCAGTTATAAAAACAAAGTATTTCAATGAAATGGCTCTCGTATATTATGTACCAGAATTATTGCCATATGCTTCAAAAAAAAATGGTTTGTATGTTGGATATAATTAGGGGCTGACCATCGCATGAAGACGTCCGCTATCGTTAGTACAGCAAATCATAAATTCGTCACCCCCCTTGTATCTATTATATAAGAGAGGGGGTGACGAACTTGTAAGTTGTGGTACTAGCTTATGCGAATATTATACAGCAAAGCGTAAACTGACAAATGAAGGATGCCAGTAGGGCAAACATCCAAAATAATATCTGATTTCAGCATTTTTAAAATTTGGTTGTTATTTTGTTTTGATTTTGATATAAATAATCAGGAAAAAAAAAGCATGTCAGTCTTGGTGACGAAAAACCAGGTTTTTTCAAATGTATTCTCATGGTGAATATTGCCATTTTTTTAAGGAGGGCTAACTCGTGCCAGCAGAAGCAAAAGTATATCAGTGGAAAGGAAGACACCCTGTTAAGAAAAAAAAATTCAAAGGGGAGATGGAAACTACGGATATAAGAAATGTGGAAGCATATTGCAAAAAACGGGGGCTTGTTGATTTTACCATCAAGGAAAAGCCCAAAGATATGCTTGCAGACATTGCTTTTCTTCAGCCGAAAGTTCAGACAAAAGACGTTATTATCTGGTGCAGACAGTTTTCCACGATGATTGACGCGGGACTTCCTATCATACAATGCCTTGAAATCCTCTCTTCCCAGCAGGAAAATCCCACGTTTAAAAAGGCGTTGAAAGATATAAAGGTATCTGTGGAGAGCGGAAATACCCTTGCCGAATCTTTGAAAAAATATCCTGAGCAGTTTGATGAGCTTTTTGCCAACATGATTGCGGCAGGCGAAACCGGCGGTATCCTTGATATCATTTTGCGACGACTTTCCGAGCACATGGAAAAGGCCGCAAAACTGAAATCCAAAGTAAAAAGTGCCATGATGTATCCCTTAATAACCGTTGCTGTCGCTTTCGTTGTTATTATGATCATCATGGTTTTTGTCATCCCCGTATTTCAGGAAATGTTTGCCGGACTGGGAGGCGAGCTTCCTGCTCTGACACAAGTGGTTGTGGATATTAGCGAATTTATAAAAGGCAATGTGCATTTTATCTTGGGCGGCGTGTTTGGGGGAATTGTTGCCTTAAAAAAATTCTATAAGACCGAAAAAGGACATTGTCTTATGGATCTGTGGATGCTTTCGATTCCGGTGATGGGAATGCTGATCCGTAAAATTGCCGTGGCCAAATTCACGCGTACCATGGGGACCATGCTGCAAAGCGGGGTCGGTATTCTGGATGCTCTTGACATTGTTGCAAAAACAGCCGGACACAAAACTGTTGAGGCAACGATATATGAAGTCCGCTCCGGAATTGCGGAAGGCCGCACAATGGCTGATCCCCTTGAAGAAAGCGGCGTTTTCCCTTCAATGGTATGCCAGATGATCGCAGTTGGTGAAGCAACCGGCGCGCTTGACATCATGCTGGGAAAAATTGCCGACTTTTATGACGATGAAGTTGATGAAGCTGTTGACAACATGACTGAAATGATAGAACCCATGATGATGGTGTTCTTGGGCGGGGCTATCGGAACCCTGGTTGTTGCAATGTATCTTCCCATATTCTCAATGGCCGGCGCGGTCTGAGTTCTTATGTCATTTTGCGGCTTTGTGTGATATTTTTATGAACCCACACAAAGGCACAGAGATCACAAAGAAAAGCTTGTG
>JAOZLU010000296.1:5522-8324 GCA_029934695.1 Desulfobacterales bacterium
TGTGTTCTTTGCGGCTCTGTGTGATATTTTTATGAACCCACACAAAGGCACAGAGAACACAAAAAAAAGCTTGTGCCCAGATGATTAATGACAAGTGACAAATAACGATTTTTACAAAAAGCTTAAATGGCTTACGTTCTTTCGGGTTCTTTTTACGACGCTGCTGCTGGGATCCACCATTATACTGCAGATCAGTGAAACATCGTCCCTCCTTGCAAAACCGCTTCTGGGTCTTTACGGACTTATTGCCGGCATTTTTATCCTTTCATTTTTCTACAGTCTCATACTGAAGACCGGCCTGAGCAGATTCAAACCGGAAAAGAGCTGGTCTTTTCTCCGTCTTTTTGCCTATATGCAGATCAGCATTGACACATTTGTTGTGACGTTGATAATTTTTATGACGGGCAGCTTTTCAAGTGTTTTCTCATTTCTCTATCTGGTTGTAATCATCTATGCGAGCATGCTTATTTTCAGAAAAGGAAGCATGATCATAGCAGTGTTTTGCAGTATTCAGTACGGTATTATGGTCAATCTTGAATTTTACGGACTTCTTAATTTTTCCGGAATGGAAAGCAGCATCGCTTATATAGATTCTTATTATCCATGGAGCCATATTCTTTACAAGGTAACCATGATCATGGTGGCATGTTTTGCTGTCGCTTTCCTGAGCAGTCTTCTGGCGGAACAGGAAAGAAATACAAAAAAAGAGCTTCGGGTCATGGAAGATAATATGAAACGAGTTGAAAAGATGGCTGCTGTGGGAGAAATGGCCGCAGGCCTGGCCCATGAAATCAGGAATCCGCTTGCTTCCCTCAGAGGTTCAGTGCAACTGCTGAGAGAGGACATTCCTTATGATGCAGATCATGACAGGCTGATGCGGATCGTTTTGCGCGAGGCAGACCGTCTGAGTTCCCTTGTGACTGATTTTCTTTTGTTTGCAAAACCTCCGGCAGGCCGGGTTGAAATATTTGACCTCGGTGAATCACTGGCAGAAACCGTGACAATTTTTGAAAGAGACAGTACCTGCCGCGGAAGGATTTCAATCACCAAAAAAATTTTTCCCGGCATCCGGGTTGAAATGGACCCGGCCCATCTGAATCAGATATTCCTGAATCTTCTTTTAAATGCTGCTGAGGCAATTACGGATACAGGGGCTATCCATATTGAAATGCATCCCTTGAAAAACAAACTGATTGACATTGAAGTCACCGATGATGGCTGTGGCATGTCAGAAAAGACGATCCAGACTATTTTCAATCCCTTTGCCACGACAAAGCCCAACGGAACCGGCCTCGGGCTTTCCATTGTACATCGAATTGTGGAATCTTATGACGGTATTCTTGATGTTGAAAGCGAAGTCGGCAGTGGGACAGCATTTACATTAAGATTAAGACAGGCTTAAAGACAACATCTTCTGCAACCCACAAACTTAATCTTGACACCCTCACATAAATAGCCTATCAGAAAGACCCAAGTGGAAAGAGAAAGCCCTATCCTGACTTTTTACTTTTTACTTTCAACTTTCAACTTTGAACAATGAAACCAGCAGAGAACTCGAATGTCTTATGAATTTTTTGTAAGCAGCCGCTATCTCAGGGCCAAGCAGAAACATACGTTTATCTCATTAATTACAATACTTTCCATTGCCGGGGTCACGGTCGGTGTCATGGCTCTTATTATCGTAATTGGTGTCATGGCGGGCTTTGAGTCTGATCTCAAATCC
The DNA here is from genome assembly GCA_029934695.1 of Desulfobacterales bacterium. Classification (GTDB taxonomy): domain Bacteria; phylum Desulfobacterota; class Desulfobacteria; order Desulfobacterales; family 4be13; genus JAOZLU01. The sequence continues at coordinate 7,246 of JAOZLU010000296.1, forward strand.
CGCATACTCGGAGTGGAATCCCATCTGGTATTAATGCGCCGGGGCTTTTCCGAATATCGGGAAACGCTTGAATATCTTCAGGATGTTGACGGAGTGGAATCTGCAACGCCTTTTGTTTATACGCAAATCATGCTCAGGTCATCTGCCGGCTTGTCCGGGGCTGTTTTAAGAGGGATAGACCCTGTATCAGCAGGCCGGGTGATAAAAAAACTGGACAAGGCTTCACTGGCAGAATTGGAAAATCGCAAGTCTGAAGCCAATGCCAAACCCGGGATTATCTTAGGCAAAGAGCTTGCCAAAAATCTGGGAGTCGCGGAGGGCGATAGCCTTTATCTGATATCCCCCCGGGGAATGATTTCTCCTATGGGGCTTATGCCTGCGATGAAGCGTTTTCAGGTGACAGGACTTTTTCAATCCGGTATGTATGAATATGATGCTTCTTTTGCCTGCATCCATCTCAAGGATGCCCAGAAAATTCTGCGTATGGGGGATACTGTCACTGGTATTGAAATCCGGGTGACAAATATCTACAATGCTGAAATTATTGGCAAAAAAATCGTGGAAGAACTGGAACAGAAACACAGACACAGTTCATACTGGGCAAGGGACTGGATGCAGATGAACAAGAATCTGTTTTCCGCTCTTCAGTTGGAAAAAACGGTCATGTTTATCATACTGGCCCTGATTATTCTTGTGGCAGCATTCAATATTGCAAGCTCCCTGATTATGATGGTTATGGAAAAAACCCGGGATATTGCCATATTAAAGGCTATGGGTGCCACTGACAGAAGCATTAAAAGAATCTTTATTTTCAAAGGAATGGTTATCGGCTCCACAGGCACGATCCTCGGAGGAGGTTTGGGATCCTTTCTGTGTTTCTTACTTAAACAATATAAGTTTATTGAACTTCCGCCGGATGTCTATTATATTACAAATCTTCCTGTGCAACTTGAGACGCTGGATGTTGTGATGATTGCCTCCGCTGCAATGGTGATCTGCTTTTTGGCGACACTTTATCCGGCAAGCCAGGCAGCCAAACTTAACCCAGTGGAAGCTATTCGATATTGATGTTGGATGTT
>JAOZLU010000910.1 GCA_029934695.1 Desulfobacterales bacterium
GATACAGTAGCAGAAGTCGATAAATTGTTCAAGTTATTTCTGCCCAGCTACTTAGGCGGTTTCATCTTCCGGGGCATCCGAATCCGCATTGCGCTCATCATCCGGGATATTGTAATGACGCACATCCTGATGGTTTGCCGGAGGCAGAAGCCCTCAAATTATGCGTTACGAGGCGGGAGCCCTCGTAACGAGTTGAAGATTGCTCAGATTTTCAATCCGGAAAATCCCGGTAATCCGGGCAAATCTGCGGTTCTCAGTTTCAGCACCTGAGCCGCAGACTGGCACAGATGATGAAGATTGCACAGATTTTATTTTCAGTCCGGGAAATCCCGGCAACCCGGGCAAATCTGCGGTTCGGCTTCCCCCGGCAATGAATTGCCGGGCTATTCTCGGTTGTCCCTACACCCAATCCTTGCAGATGATCACACAACGAATTCCGCAATTTCCTCTTTGTTTGACAGACGTTCAAATGCGTCTATGGGAATTTCCAGGAAGACCCGGGGAAGCGGAATTTCCTTTCCCTGTCTGAGCATCATCTCGAATGCTGCCTCTCTGACATCTTCCAGTTCCTCAATCGCTTCTGCCGCAGAGGTTCCGTAGGCGCACAGCCCGGGAACTGTTCTGATTTCAGCGCGATGCATGCCGTCCGGCATAATTCTGATTTCGACAGGGTATCTGAGGCTCATGTAATATGACAGTTCTTTTTTCATAAATCCTCCAATAATCTTCTTACAGACTGAATCGCATCATTCACCTGATATCTTGGCAGTATGTCGTTTCTGCCGTGAGACACCAGAACAACCAGTTTCTCAACCTCAGGATGACTGTAAACATAGTGGCTGCTGCCTTTTCTGCTTTGCCGCATCTCATATCCGAGGTCTTTTAAAATTGCGTCCAGGTCGGAAAATCGCATACCTTTCGGGTTGCTGAACAGGCTTTGAAGCCGTTTCTCTTTTTTCGTCATATTTTCTAATCCATGTAGATGAACGGTCCGACCTTGGGGTCGGACAGTTCCCAAAACCACACCGAGGATCAATTCGTTTCCGGAAATGAGTTGCCGGGCTATTTTCAGTTGTCCCTACAGGACAGGAGATTTGATGCTCAACCCATTTCAGGTTTAATAAAAAAATTAATTTTTAGTTAAAAAAATAATTTATGTCAAGAAAAATTTTAATTTTATGTTTATCCTCAAAAGGGGGATTTCAACTTTTTACTGATTTGGCTCACAGCATAGACAAAAAAATAAAAATTCTGCGGTTAACACATTTTTATGATTTTCTTTTAAAGCCTTTATTGACAAGCATTTATGACCACTTTCATTCGATCCGTTTTACAGAGCAATCGTCGCAAATGCCATGTATATCCGGTTCTGGGAGCAGCCTGAAGTTTTCCGGATTTTCCGAAACGCAGTCCCTTCTGAAAAATTCTGCGGAAAAGCGTTTTTCTGAGCAGGGATCGGAGGGATTTGGGAAGCATCTCCTCCTGAAAAATTTTGAAGAGAGTCATCGCCATGATTTTGCATAAAATCCGGAATTCGTTGGCTTTGAGGCCCTGAAAAGGCAGTCTCTCCAAATCATAGTGGTTTTTCAGCTCCCTGAATCCGGCTTCGATGCACTGTCTTTTATGGTAAAAAGTATAAAGCTTCTTCGCAGAAAGCTTCAGATTGCCGGTAATGGCATAATAACAGGTATTTACCTGCAATCTGCCGTTTTTTCTCTTCCGGCTGATTCTGCGGACAATGACAATCCGGGTTCGGACACCGTTTCTCAGAGTGACCTCTCCCAGATCGAGAACGGCAACGCCTTTGCTCAGATGAATAATCGCAGAGGATTTCTTCCGGGCCAGTTTTTTGAAAAGCTCCTTCCCATCTTTGACAGCTTTGAACGTCGGGGGAGCTCCGATCGCATACCCGAGAGAAAGCTTTGTCAGAAAAAGCAGGTTCCCAAGCGTCATATACGCGCTGTCGGCCCGGACGATATCTGTGCCAAAGCCGAGAGACATGGCTCTTTTTACGGCTTTCTGAAAGAAATCTTTCGGATTGGCGCAGCCCGGAAAAAGTTTCGCATCAACGAAAAATTTTCCGACAAAGGTCGCCGAAAGCTGAAAACAGGGTTTCCCCCTGTTTTTTTTAT
>JAOZLU010000297.1 GCA_029934695.1 Desulfobacterales bacterium
TCAAACATCAAACATCAAACATCAAACATCAAACATCAAACATCAAACATCCAAATCCAGAGTTCTCACTTGGTTCCGTACTTTTTTTGCATTATACAGGGCTTTGTCAGCCCCTTTTATCAGAACATCCGGTGAGAGATTGTGTGACGGTGTGATTGTGGCGGCCCCCACACTGATGGTGACATAATTTTTAACAAGGGAACGGACGTGAGGAATATTCAGTGATCGGATATTTTCCCGCATGGATTCAGCCACAGCACCTGCGCCTTTCACATCTGTCCTGGGAAGAACAGCGGCGAATTCCTCCCCGCCGTATCTCGCCACAAAATCAGCGGGCCGCCTCACTGAAACCGCAAGGGTTTTTGCGGCTTTCCTGAGACACTCATCGCCTGCGACGTGCAGGTATTCATCATTGAATTTTTTGAAATAATCCATGTCAATCATAATCAGCGACAGACAGGTGCCTTCACGCAATGCCAGACCCCACTCGACAGCAAAAAACTCATCAAAGCGGCGGCGGTTGGGAATGCCTGTGAGACCGTCGAAAGAAGAAAGATGCTCCAGCATGTCGCGATGCCGCTTCAGTTCCAGATGGGTTCGCACCCTTGCTTTGACAATGGCCCTGTTAAAAGGTTTGGTGATATAATCCACCGCACCGATATCAAGCCCTTTGGTCTCGTCCTCCACCTCACTCATAGCCGTTATAAAAATTACAGGAATATTCTGAGTCTTATCATTCGCCTTCAATTGCATGCATACCTCGTACCCGTTCATGCCGGGCATCATAATATCCAAAAGAATCAGATCCGGAGGGTTATCCGAGTTTGCGATCTTCAGGGCGGTTTCCCCATTGAAGGCAAAACTGATCGTATTATCGGGCCTTAAAACCTGCCCAAGCGCTTTTATGTTTTCCCGCGCATCATCAACAATCATTATGCGCTGTTTTTGGGGTCTCTTACTCATTCCTGTCACCTTCCAAAGAAATGTCCAGGGACTGTGCGATTCGGTTCAGCGTTTTCAGGGCAGCGTCAAAATCAAGCCTGTTTATATGATCCTCCAACTTTTTTATGGGATCACGAAATCCAAAATCGCTGAAACAGGCTTTCACCGAGATCAGATGCTCCTCGGCATCCAGATCGTTTTTCCTGAGAAGTTCGGCAAGTCTGATGAGCAGCAACGACGCTTCTTCCGGACTTGCCAGAAGCCAATTCTGAACCCCCTCCGGATCCGAAGTCCCATGTTCATGGGACAGGCCCTCTTCGTCTTCGTATTCCAGGCTTAACGCTGAACTCACCACCTGGCCCAGGGCATCTTCAAAATAGTTCAGCAGAGACCCAATATCCTCAAGATTCCCGCGGAGGGCAGCCGTGTTCAGCTCTATGGCCGCGGCATAAAGTCCTTTTGCTGAAAAATTGCCTGCCACGCCTTTGAGCGTATGCGCCAGGCGACAGATCGCCTCTGTATCGCCCCTGGCCAGCATATCCCTGATCTTATCCGCAGCATCCTCATAATCTCTGCCGAACTCCAGCAGAAGTTCTCTGAACATATCCTCATTTCCGCCGAGCCTCTCAAGAGCGGATTCAACATCAATCCCAGGCAGACTGGAGGAGAACCGGAAATCTGAGTTTCGAGTTTCGAGTTTCAAGTTTCGAGTTTCCTGTTTCAAGTATCGAGTTTCCATTTTCAGCCATTTCCCCAGGACAGAGAATAACTGATCCACGTCAATGGGCTTGCTCACATAGTCGTTCATACCTGCTGCAATACATCTTTCCCGATCACCCTTCATGGCATGGGCGGTCATGGCAATGATGGGAATTGCAGTTTTATCGATGGGAAATGACGGATCGCAGATAAAGGAGGACGAATGACAGTTTTCCCAAAGCCGGATGGCCTGAGTCGCCTCGTATCCATCCATTTTCGGCATCTGCACATCCATAATGACCGCATCGTATTCATCCCTGATCACCCGTTGCACAGCTTCCTCCCCGTTTTTCGCAGTCTTTACGATGATTCCGGCGCGCTCCAAAATTTCCGTTGCCACCTGGCGGTTAATGGCGTTATCTTCAGTTAGAAGAACCCGCGCACCTGTGAAGTATATTTCAGGTTTCGTCTCGCTGATCAGCCCCGGGGTCTGTTCTCCTGCTTCTGCCGTCCTTCGACTGAAAGCATTTACAATGGTATCAAACAGCAGGGACTGCTTGACCGGCTTGATGAGAAAACCGTTGACCCCGGCCGCTTCGGCCTGCTGCATGACCTCCTTCCGACCGAAAGCGGTCATCATAATCACCGGAATCTGAGATGATCCGGAAAGGGTCCTTATCCGCTTCAGTGCCGTGATCCCGTCCATTTCCGGCATCATCCAATCCATGAGTACGATGCTGTATGGTTCCTCCGACTCGGCCCGTCTCAGTTCCTCCAATGCAGCCTTGCCGGAATCCACCGAGGTTGCCTCAAAGGAAAAAGATTTTAAAATTTCCGTAAAGATTTCTCTTGATGTCTCATTGTCATCCACCACCAGAACTCTTGTTCCATAAAGATCATCAGGGATCAGCGGCTTCCGATACTTGCCCTGGGACTGAAGGCCGAAGACCGCGGTGAAACAAAAGGTTGTCCCTTTCCCCTTCACACTTTTCACCTGAATATTGCCTTTCATCATTTCCACCAGATGCTTGCAGATCGCCAGTCCCAGACCGGTTCCTCCGTATTTCCGGCCTGTGGAATCATCGGCCTGACTGAAAGAGGTGAACAGTCTGGGCATGTACTGGGAAGGGATCCCGATGCCGGTATCTCTGACCGTAAATCTGAGCCTCACATTGTCCTTTGTCTGCTCTGCTGTCCCGGGGTGCGGACTGCTGACCATATCCACCTTGACAGTGACTTCTCCTTCCTCTGTGAACTTGACTGCATTATTTGTCAGGTTCGTGAGAACCTGCCCGAGCCTAAGCGGATCCCCCACCAGCGATTTCGGCACATCATCCGCAACAGAAAAAATGATTTCAATTCCTTTTTCTGAAGCTATGTTGGAGAACAAATCGGAAAGATTGTCCATCACGTCATATAAATGGAAATCTGCGGATTCAATATCCAGTTTACCAGCTTCGATCTTGGAAAAATCAAGAATATCGTTGATGATCCCCAGAAGCGTATGGGATGACAGCTTTATTTTGGCGAGACAGTCAATCTGGGAGAAGGTCTTATGATCATCGCTTCCCAGAGACAGATCGGTCAGACCGATGATGGCGTTCAAGGGCGTTCTGATTTCATGACTCATATTTGCCAGAAATCTGCTTTTTGCACGCGCAGAAGCCTCAGCCGCGTCCTTTGCTGTTTTTAATTCCTCAAGATGCTTTCTCTCGGTAATATCTTCCAAAAATCCTTCATAGTAAATCAGGTTCCGGTTCTCATCCCTGACCATCCGGGCACTGAGGGAAACATCTATGAGACTGCCGTCTTTTTGATAAAACCGGGTTTCAAAATCTTTCACCACCTCATGTTCTCTGAACAATTTCTGAAGCTCATGACGGGCTTGGGGATCTGCGTAGAATTGTATTCTCAAATCAGTTACGCTGTTTGTCAGATCCTCCTCTGACTCGTATCCCATAATTTTTACAAACGCCGAATTTGCTGTCAGTATCTGTCCCCCAGGTGTGGATTGGTAAATACCGCCGGCAGCGTTTTCAAAAATGCCGCGATATTTTTCTTCTGACTTCCTCAGAGCTTCTTCGGCATGTCTGCGCTCATTGATTTCTGTCTTTAATTCTTTATTCGCCTGTGCAAGTTCCGCTGTACGTTCTCCCACACGCATTTCCAACTCATGATGGGCTTTCTGCAAGGCTTCTTCGGCCAGCTTGCGCTTTGTGATATTCAGAAGGGAGCCGGTTATGAATTCAATTTCTCCATTTTCATCACATAATATCTGGCTTCCTTCCTGTATCCAGACAATTTCGCCGCTTTTTGACCGGATTCTGTATTCCCTGACATACAATCTGTCGGTCTTTAAAGCAAGGGAAAAAATTCTCTTTATATTTCCGATATCCTCTTTGACGATAATATCTGTCCATTTTATCTTCCGGGTTAAAAAATCTTTTTTGCTGAAGCCTGTCAATGACTCAATTTTATCATCAAAAAGATCTATGGAACCGTCAACATATCCCTTGCCTACGATATTGGGGAGACTGTTTATTAACAGCCGATATTTTTTCTCGCTCTCCTGAAACCGGTGAAGAAACTTTTCAGTTTCCTCAAACTGTTTAACAACAAGTTTCCCAGTAATATCCGCTGCTTCACGGGAAACACGAATTTCTTCCTTCAACAGCCTGTTTTCTTCAATGAGCGACTGAATACGCTCCGCACTTATATTCACGAATTTTTCAGGGATAAAATTTGTCATTTATCTTATGTTTGTCATTTGTCAAATTCCTGATACATGCCTATGCCCCGGATGACAGAGCCTTCAAAAAATACTTGTTCCCAAGGAATACTCATTCCCGGGCTCCGCATCGTCCACAGTGTGCAGCCTGATGATTCCACGCAAGGCAGAGCCTTGTAATATGCGGAACGAGTGTCGGGTTTTTATTTTTTCAGGGCATGCTCAATATCCTCAATAATATCCTGGGTGGCTTCAATGCCTACTGATAAACGGATCAGAGTGTCGGAGATTCCCAGAGCTTCCCGATCTTCACGCGACATACCGGAGTGGGATGTCGTGGCAGGCCGGGTAATGAGCGTTTCAACGCCTCCGAGACTTGGCGCGACGATTGGCAGGCTCGTGTTTCGGATGAACCGTTCAGCCCTTTCAACATCCCCTTTCAGTTCAAAACTCAGCATCCCGCCGCAACCGTCAAACAGTTTATCGGCAAACTGATGTCCCGGACAGCTTTCAAGTCCCGGGTAATTCACTTTTTCAACTTCCGGGTGACTTTCCAGATATTTTGATATGTCAAGCGCACTTTCATTCTGACACCTCATCCGCACGGCCAGCGTTTTCATTCCCCGATGAAGGAGAAAGCAGGCGTGGGGATCAAGGGTGGCCCCGAGATGGTTGAGCTTGTGCGTGATTTTTTTTATCAGGTCCGCACGGCCGATCACAGCTCCTGCAACGATATCTGAATGGCCGTTCAGGTATTTTGAACAACTGTGGAGGGAAAGATCAAACCCCCATTCAGAGGGCCGGAAATTCATGGGACTGGCAAAGGTGTTGTCAGTCATTGAAATAAGGCCGTGCGTTTTGGCAAATCCAGGTACCACCCTGAGATCAGCCACCTGCATCAGGGGATTGGTTATGGTCTCAACATAAATGGCCCTGGTTTCGGGTCGCAGCCTGCTTTCCCAGGAATCCGGATTGGCCGCGTCAATGAGATCATAAGAAATGCCCAATGCTGCCAGGTCTTTGGTGATAAATTCATAGGTTCCGCCGTACAGGCAGTCCTGTGTCAAAAAATGATCTCCCGGGGAAAGAAAAGTTAAAAGCGTTGTTGTAATTGCTCCCATGCCGCTGCCGGTCACAATTGCAGCCTCGGCATTTTCCAGAGCTGCCAGTTTTTTGTGAAGGACGATATGATTGGGCGTGTTGTTCAGACGAATATACCTGATGTCATCATAATTAGTCTGTCCGGCGTATTCAAATGTGGAAGATTGAAAAATCGGCATAGTGACCGCACCCTGAATCAGCGGGTCCGGCTCTCCGGCATGGATGAGTTTTGTTTCGATATTCCTATAATTTTTGGTCATAAACAGGTTTTCCTTCCATTCAAAAAGTTTAAAGTGAAAAGTTGAAAGTTTAAAGTGACACGCCGCCGAAATCTGAGCCTGCCGAAATCTGAGCCTGTCGAAGTCCGAATCGGGCGTTATTCAGAGCTTTGAATCTTATGGTTCAGTTTCCTTGGGACCTGCCTTTGATTAATGCCATAATATCATTTACGAATGTCTTCATCTGTTCAGCCCGGTCGTTCATTTCCTTGGATCCGGAAGCGGCATCTTCCGCAATGGCGGCGTTTTGCTGCGTCACCTCATCCAGTTCTGCCACAGCCCTGCTGATCTGATTGATTCCGCTAGCCTGTTCCTGAGAAGTCGCCGTGATTTCATCAACCAGTTCGCTGACCTTCTTTGCGCTTGCCGCCACTTTGGCAAATGCTTTGTTCGTTTTTGTGACAAGTTCCGAACCGTCTTTGATCTCCTGCAATGTGCTTTCTATCATCGCGGCTGTGTTCTTGGCACCATCTGCCGCTCGCAGGGCCAGATTTCTCACTTCATTGGCCACCACGGCAAACCCCGCGCCGGCTTTCCCGGCCCGGGCAGCTTCAACCGCAGCGTTTAACGATAAGAGGTTGGTCTGGAAAGCAATCTCATCTATTGTCTTTATTATTTTACGGGTTTCCTCACTTGTTTTGGAAAGATTCTCTATGAATCCGATCAGTTCCGTCATGGAAACATTGGCCTCATCCACCACCTTTGACACCTCAGCCATGAGATGATTGGCCTGAATGGCATTGTCGGCGTTCCGGTTAATCATGCTGGCCATTTCTTCAAGGGATGCTGATGATTCTTCTGTGGCTGCTGCCTGCTCTGTCGCTCCCTCTGCAAGTTTCTGACTGGCAGAAGTTCTCTGAAGTGAGGCGGAAAATATCTGTTCGGAACTTTCATTCAGTCCTTTTGTGATCCGATTCAGCGGTTTTGTGATCCCCAAAGTGATAAGGAAGAATAACAATCCCCCCAGTGCAATTGCGAACAGCGTGATGGCAAATATTATACTGGTGGTCCTTGCTATCTGCTCCTCCTTTCTGGCTTTTTGATAATCCCGGGCTTTAGTGGCACACTGCCCCAGTGTTCTGGCTGTTGTGATCATATTTTTTTCATCCCACACAGTATTGTCGGCACCATATTTTTTGACAAATTGCCGGAACTCTTCTTCATACTGTTTCAGTTCTGCAAGAATATTGTCCATCAGTTGTTTGTCACGCTGCTGCCTGAATTTTTCTTTGCTCTTCAGCGTCTGATTTTTCATCTGTCCCAGAGTTTCTTTAATTTTATCAATATAATCAGCATCTCCGCGGATGATAAAATTCTTTTCATGCCTTCTCAGTGTCAGCACATATTCAATAATACTGTCCATATCGTCGGCTTCATTTATCCTGTCCAAAATATAATACAGACCAGCATAGCCAGAATAGGACACGAGAATAAACAATGCCAGAATAATTGCAAATCCTCCGGATACTTTTGTTCTGAGTTTCATATTTTTAATCATGATGTCTTATTATTCCTTCCAAATTTCTTCCATTTCAAGAGTAAGTTAAATATCTGAATAAAAGTATCTATCGCAATATTCCTGATTCTAACGGTTTTTGTGGTTTCCGATATGATCCGCAGATGAACGCAGACAGACGCTCACGGCCTGTGCAGCCGGTCAGAGTGCGGGAGCATCAGCGTTCATCCGCGTTCATCTGCGGTTTGCAGGGATCGAAGCTGTCTGAAATCTTATTTTGCAAATACATCCATCGGGTTTCTGTTTTGCTTCAACCGCGTTGTGAATATAAAGCCAAAGACAGCCCCGAGTGATCCGCCCACGATGTGCGCGGTCTGTGAAATATTGTCGTTGCGAAACGCGTTGAGAACTTCAGTGCCGATAAAGATGCCTGCAACAAGAACGAACGTCAGGGGGATGGAACCGCGTCTGATATCGACAATGGAAGCCAGGATGATCAGCATGAAAACAATACCGCTCGCGCCAAGCAGTCCTGTGGGGAATATCAGCACGTTTATCACTCCCGTGAAAAACGCGGTAAAGAGCATCATCAGCAGAATTGCGGAGCTGCCGTATTTCTCTTCAAGTATCGGGCCAAGAAGCAGAATATAGGCCAGATTACCGAACAGATGACGCCAGCTCACATGGCCGAACGCGTGGGACACCAGACGGAAATAGTCAAGCGGATTCAGGAGAGACATGTCGGGTCTCACCAAAAAATAGCTGATCGTAAATCCAGGGATCACAACGGTATTAACAAGGTGAATCACAACAGCGATAATGGAAAATGTTAAAATAACAGGCGAATTGTATTGAATTCTGTTCATTATGATATCTGATTTGCAGAGAAATTATAATTTCAGATAAATATATCTGTTTCAGGCATCCTTCATTTATCGGTTTCTTTAAGATTCGGCTTATAGTCCGAAGGAACTTCCTGAATGTGGTAAATTTCTTCGGTTCAGAACAGTTCCCCGGTTTCAAGATTAAGTTCGCGGGATTGCCATATCCCGCGGCCTGGATTACAAATCCGGCAACGGCCTCAGCCCCAGATAAACCAGA
>JAOZLU010000911.1 GCA_029934695.1 Desulfobacterales bacterium
ACAATTTCAGGGTGTGTCCGGCCTTTAAAAAAAGGGATCAGAGATATTGCTGGTCAGCCTGTGCGGGATGCAAAAAACCGCTTCGCTTAATTTTTGCACTCCTTGCGAACTTTCATGGGGTAATGCGTTTTTTCCGGGTCCCTTAAATGCTTCCCGAAATTTTATTTCTAATCTGTAAACCCTTATCAATCATGGTTTCATTATCACTTTGCACTTTTGTTCCACGCATTCAATGCTTCTTTGTACGCCGCATCCGGAAATGACAATCCTTTTTCATGCAAATTCTTCACGGAGAGAAGGTACCGCTTTTGAGCTTGTTAAGACGTAAAGGATTTTGCTTAAAAAATATTGCCGTCCTCAGCCCGCATGAACAGGACAGGGGTGGCGAATTCTCGGTTGTCGAGTCCCCTACCTAAAGCAACCTGATTTCTTGCCCATTGGACAGCCCAGTCAACCGGCTTGCGTTCGGCTATTGCATTGTAAAATTCTTCGATAAATATCTCAGCGGTGGAAATAAGAACACTGTAACGCATGGCAACCACCGCGGGAACTCCCTTTTGCACGATTTTGGGGGCAATGCCAAGAAAGCCCTTAGGGGAATCGCTTTTCGCACCTTCACAGGTCGCCAGACTTACCAGCCCCAGATGGTCGTCAGCACCTAAAAATAGAGACGAGAAGCGTTCATCGTCAACTTCCCATGTATTCCCTGTTCTATCATCAACCAGAGCCAGAATAATCAGCATAATTATTTAATTTTATAAAATATTTTTCAATGTTTGTCGAAACTTTTTAAAATCAAAAGTTGAACCTTCCGGCACTTTGAGAATAAATTCATCAACCGGGAGTTTGTGAACAGGAGTTTTGATGCTCTCAGGATGACCTGTCATAAGAATCGCTTTCATATTCGGATATCTTTTTTTTATATCGTACAGCAGTCCCAATCCTTCAACATTGAACTCCTCTTCGCTGACAAGTCTCACATCAAGCACAGCCAAGTCGAAGGATTGTTCTTTAAGCATGATTTCCGCTTCCCTGCGATTTCTAGCCAAAGATACATGCAGCCCTTCTTCTTCCAGGAGCATCTTTATCATCCTGCACCAGTTATCCATATCATCTAAAACTAAAGCATGCTTTATTTCTGAAGACATCTTATTTATCCTTCTCTGATCCGGGTAAAAGTATGGTAAATGAGGCACCTTTACCCTTTTGTGAACTTACGCTGATTCTGCCTGAGCATTTCTTTTCAATGGTATTCTTTGCTCTCCAAAGCCCGTAACCTCTGCCTTCCCCTTTTATGGTGAAGTCATGTTCAAATATTCTTTCCATATCTTTTTCAGAAATCCCCTCACCTGTATCTGCAATCTCAATTTTTACCCAGTTCTGGTTGTTCTCTGTATAATTTCCGGCTTTAACTGTCACAGTTCTCGTTTTTTTCTCAAATACGGATTCTATGCCGTTTAAAATAACATTGTATATGGCATTGGACAGATATGGCTTTACCCCCTGAACAGGATACAATTCATCAGATATTTCCTTCTTTATCTCTGTCTCAGCATATTGAATTCGGACATTATTCAGTAAAGACTCAAGGAGCGTGTTTATATCTATTTTTTCTTCCTGTGCAGTTTTCTTTAATTTTTCTCCTTCACGAAGAAGCTTCTTCACATCACGCTGAATTTCAAAAATCATATCTTCAGTCTTCTCTTTGAGAGCGTTTGCCCACACCGGTATTGTTCCGGCCAAGTTATTCAGATTATGAACGAAATCTGATGCGATGATGGATCGGGTAAGCAGTTCCTCTTTTTCTGCAATTTCACCTTGAGCTTGTTTTAACCTGCTAACCAGTTTTGTTAACCCCTCCTGTGATCGCACTCGCTCAATAGCCATAGCTATCTGTTCGGAAATGAACAGCAGAATATCCAACTCTTCTTTTCCGTATTTCACATCTTCATCATAACTATGGACTGCCATTACCCCAATCGTTTTTTTCCGTGTTTTCAGTGGTACACCCAACCAGAAGCGAACAGGCGTTCTTGAAGTTGATATAATTTCTCCATCTTTAATAAGTTTTTTAATCACTTCAGGCGACCCAAACAGAGGCTTTTGAGTTTTCAGAACATAG
>JAOZLU010000298.1 GCA_029934695.1 Desulfobacterales bacterium
TGTTGGATGTTGGATGTTGGATGTTGGATGTTGGATGTTGGATGTTGGATGTTTGCTCCCTCATGCTCAATTCGGATTGACAAATCCGAACAGTTGCCGGATACGACATCAAACATCGAACATCAAGCATCGAACATCAAATATCAAATATCAAACATCAAGCATCAAACATCAAATATCAAACATCAAACATCAAACATCAAATATCAAACATCAAACATCAAACATCAAACATCGAAAAAGGAGCTATAATGCTTAAATTTTTCAGGAACCTGAAGCTGGGCTGGAAGATCGGACTGGGATACGGTCTGGTGGGATTTGTGCTGGTCGGTGCTGTGTTCAGCACCCTTTGGCAGATTGAACGTACGGAAAAAATCGTCAATCGCCTGTTTGACATCAGATCGCCAACGGTTCGTTCAGGTCTTATGCTGATGAACGGAATCAACCATTCGTTATCAGCATTGCGGGGGTGGATTATTTTGGGAGATGAAACCTTCAAAAAGGAGCGGGCCGCGGCATGGTCAGAGGGAATCGAACCTTCCCTCCATATGCTGAAAACCCTCTCTCCTAAGTGGACAGACAAGGAGAATATAAGGCGGTTGAAAAAAATTGACGCCATGATCAGTGAATTAAAAAAGCGGGGGCAGGAAATAGAGGATATTGCCCAGACCACGGAAAACACCCCTGCCACAAAAATCGTGCTGGAACAGGGAAAGCCTCTTGTTCAGATTACAGATATCGCCATAAGCCGGATGATCGATATCGAACAGACCCTTGAAGCAACAGCAGAACGGAAGGCACTGCTCGGCACAATGGCTGATATGAGAGGAACTTTCAGTCTGGCGGATGCCAGCATCCGTACCCACCTGATTTCCGGGGATGAGAAATCCAAAAAACAGTTTGAAGCATTATGGACCCAAAACAGCAGACATTTGGATGATCTGAAAGCATACGCCCGACTTCTTACGCCGGAACAGCAGAATGCCTTGAAATCATTAAGCGAAGTCAGAGAGAAGATTGACAAACTTTCAAAAAAGACTTTTGAAATCCGGGGAAGCGATGAATGGAATCTTGCTCATGCGTGGCTGGCAAAAAAGATTGTTCCCACCACAAACTCAATCGGCGAACACCTTGACGCCATGCTTGCCAGCCAGAAACAACTGGTTTTAGAAGAACAGGCAAGGCTGAAACAGCAGACAGAATTGCTGGAGCGGGCAGAGTGGTTTCTGCTTACTGTCGGGCTTCTCTTATGTACTCTCGGGGGAATCATCATCACCCGCGGGATCACCCGACCGTTAAAGGAAGCTGTGAATGTGGCGGATCATATGGCAGACAGGGATATTACAGTACATTTTGATATCAACACCCGGGATGAAACAGGACAGTTGCTTTCTGCAATGAAAAAAATGGTGATGAATCTCCGGGACATCATCAGGAAGGTTTCGGATACGACTATCAATCTGTCAGGCTCGGCTGAAGAATTATCATCGGTTGCCACGCAGATGGCTTCGTCTGCCGAAGAGATGAGCATTCAGGCTGACTCCGTGGCTTCAGCCTCCGAACAGATCACTGCCAGTATTGGGAATGTCGCGTCTGCTGCGGAGCAGTCCAGTTCGTCGGTTTCCAGCATTGCTGCGATGACTGAGGAGATGTCAGGGACATTTGCTCATACCGCAGGCTTTGCAAATCGGACATCTGAAAACGTGAAAAATATGGCTCAGTCAAGCAATGAGATATCAGCGGGCATTCAGGATACGGCTTTAGCCGTGGAAGAGATGACCGCTTCATTAAATGAAGTGGCAAAACACACTGCCCAGGCAAGTCATATCTCCAGAAACGCCAGCCGGCGCACGGATGAGATCAATGGAAAGATGAAGTCCTTGGTGAAGGTGTCAAAGCAGGTCGGAAAAGTGGTCGAAATGATCAAAGATATCGCAGATCAGACCAATATGCTTGCACTGAACGCGGCTATTGAGGCAGCCAGCGCGGGCGAGGCTGGCAAAGGCTTCGCAGTGGTGGCTGGCGAAGTCAGGGAACTGGCAAGACAGTCAGCGGACGCGACCGATGAAATTGCGGAACAGATCGGTCAGATTCAGAACCACACCCGCGAAGTGGTTCAGGCCATCGGAGAAATAAGTCAGATTATCAAAGAGATAGCGGGGATCAACGAATCAATCGCTGCTTCATCCGAGGAACAGACAGCCACCGCAAATGAGATATCAAAGTCTGTGGCCGGCAATGCCTCAGCCATAAAAAATGTTGCTGAAAAAGCCGGTGAATCCTCAGAACTGGTGGAGGAGATTGCCAGATCAACAGGGGAAGCATCAAAAACAGCAAGAGAGGTGGCGATGCATGTGGATGAACTGGCAAGAGGCTCCAGAGAAATCGCCATGTCGGCCGGCGAGGCAACACGAGGTGTGCAGGATGTTTCACGAAATATCCAGGGCATCAGCATGGCATCAAAAGAGACGGCTGCCGGCGCGGCCCAGACAAACATATCTTCACAGAGGCTTACTGAAATGGCGTCTGCTCTTTCGCAGATTGTTAAAAAATTTAAATTGTAAGCACTGTGTAAAGAACAAAAATCTGTAGGGTGGGTGAAGCGAAGCGAAACCCACCATTTTTTTGGAGAAGCGGACATTTTTTTTGGAGAAGGATAAAAGCAAAGGAGAAGTCGTATGAAACTGAGAACAAAAATTATCTTGGGAAGTTGTGTTCCCCTGGTACTGGTGATCGTACAACTTTTGTTTTCAGGCCTTTTAATTTTCGAGAATGCTCAACTAAACCGTCCGCCCGATCTCCTCCGCCTCACTCAGCGCATGCATAAGAATCCGGGGACTTTTGGCATCACCGATGATATGCACAGGGATATCCATGTCCTTGAAAAGTTCCGCGGCCTTTCGGATCGGCGTCATCTTTTCCGAAATCACCACTGTGTCAAATCCCTCAAGCCTGACCTCCTCGCCCCCTGAGCGAAAGACCGCACCATCCGGGAGAAATGCTTTCACCGACACCTGTTTGTGCAGCCTGACATTGTCCCGCTTGAGCCGTTCCCTCACATAGAAGCGGTCATTGCTGGACATTTCTTCCCCGAAATGTCGCTTGCGGTTGAGAAGTGCGACATCTTTCCCTTTTTCAGCGAGAAAATCAGCCAGCACCAGTCCGGCCTGATTGCCGCCGATCACGATAACCCTGTCTCCTGCAATGACAGTCCCTTCAAGAATATCAACAACCGTGCACAGAGTCATTTTTGTCTGAAAAAGTCCTTTGATGATAGGCATTTCAGGCAGACTGCCGCTGGCAAGAATGATTTCCTGGGGGCCGACAGACTTGATGAATTCCTCAGTGAGTTTGGCATTCAGTCGGACTTCAACCTGCATACGGTCCAGTTCATTTCTCAGAAAATCCACGATATCCATGATTTCGCCGCGTCCGGGCGGAATGGCCGCTAGTCTTGCCAGGCCGCCGATATGCCCCTTTTCATCGCATACGACTACCTCATGCCCGCGTGTTGCAGCCATTCGTGCGGCTGCAAGACCGGCCGGACCTGCGCCGACAACGAGTATTTTTTTAGGCGGATCTGCCCTGACCTCGTCTTTTACCTGATATTCTCTGCCCACGTCCGGGTTGGCGACACACGCGCCCGGTTCCAAGGCCAGCACATTGTGAATGCACCCCAGACAGCAGCCGATGCACGGTCTGATCCGGGTGAGGTCTCCTGATGCGGCTTTGTTGGCAAACTCCGGGTCTGCGAGCAGGGACCGGCCCATGGCAACGGCATCTGCTTTTCCTTCTTTGATGATCCGGTCGGCCATTTCAGGGCTTTTGATTCTTCCCACCGTAAACACCGGCAAGGACACCTCTTTTTTCACAGCCTCGGCGAGATGGACAAAGCAGCCATGTTTCACATACATGGAAGGAATGGTCAGTTCTGTGGAGCCGTAAACCCCCGCGGAGATATGCAGATAGTCAGCACCCTGCTGTTCCAGAATGACTGCCAGTTTTAACGCTTCTTCAAGGGTCCATCCGTTTTTGATGTAGTCATTGCCGTTTATCCGGATGCCCACCGGAAAATCGTCGCCGGTCTTATCTTTGATATCCCTGAAAAGCTCCAAAAGGAAGCGTATCCGGTTTTCAAAAGAACCGCCATACTCATCTTCCCGCTTGTTGGAATTTTTCGCCATAAACTGGTTAATCAGATAGCCGTGTGCCGCATGGATTTCTATAAAATCAAATCCGGCATCCCTGCACCGCCTCGCGGAATCCCCGAAAGCCGCGGCCATCTCATGAATTTCAGACAGGGTCAGTTCCCGGGGAACGCCTTTGACCACTGCCTCAGCCGGGAGCGGCGAGGGCGCGACTTTGTCATCGTGATAAGACTGCCTGCCGCCATGCATGAGTTGCATTCCGAATTTTGCGTCGTAGGGGCGGACGGCTTCTGTCATGACTTCCAGGGAAGGAATACACGCATCATCCCAGAGGGTCGGCAAATGGGGAAGCTCCAGTCCGGTCGGATGAACAGCACCCCCGCCCACCAGCATCATGCCAGTTCCGCCTTTGGCCCGGGCCACAAAATATTCAGTCAGTTGCTCTGTCACATTTCCTGCATCATCCACGCCGAAATTGATGCTCATGGCAGACATGAGCAATCGGTTTTTCGCGGTCATGGTTCCAATCTGAATGGGTGAGAAAAGATGTTTCAAATGACTCATTTAAATTTTCCTTTTTATTTTGAAGTAAAGACCTCCGAGGTTTTAAAAACCTCGGAGGTCTGTTATCATGCATTATGCGTCTTACATGCCTGATACAAACCGCTCCAGTTTGAGCCGCGTTTCTTCATCACATTGCCGAGATATTCCTCCCAGACACCGCCATTCAGAGGCCAGTAGGGCCGCCATGTTTGTAGAACCAGCCAAAACACCGCCATTCAGAGGCCAGTAGAGCCGCCATGTTTGTAGAACCAGCCAAACACCGCCATTCAGAGGCCCGTAGGGTCGTCATATTTGTAGAACCAGCCAAAACACCGCCATTCAGAGGCCCGTAGGGTCGTCATGTTTGTAGAACCAGCCAAAACACCGCCATTCAGAGGCCCGCAGGGCCGTCATATTTGTAGAACCAGCCAAAACACCGCCATTTAGAGGCCAGTAGGGCCGCCATGTTTGTAGACTACAAAAATGCCGACCCTACGGCCTGGTCGGTTTGATATTTTATGCTACAAACATGGCGACCCTACGGGCCTCTGAACGGTTTAATTTTTAATGCTACAAACATGGCGATCCTACGGGCCTCTGAACGGTTTAATTTTTAATGCTGCAAACATGGCGACCCTACGGGCCTCTGAACGGTTTAATTTTTAATGCTGCAAACATGGCGACCCTGTGGGCCTCTGAACGGTTTAATTTTTAATGCTGCAAACATGCCGACCCTGTGGGCCTCTGAACGGTTTAATTTTTAATGCTGCAAACATGCCGACCCTGCGGGCCTCTGAACAGTTTAATTTTTAATGTTGCAAACATGGTACCCCTACGGGCTTCTGACCGGTTTGATCTTTTCTGATTATAATTCATATTACGGTCGTCGTTTATCCTTCAAAATATGATTGGAAATCACGATCCGCTGTATCTCCGAAGTTCCCTCATAAATGGTAAATACCCGTGCGTCGCGGTACATGCGCTCAATGGGATAGTCTTTGGTAAATCCGTATCCGCCATGAAGCTGAATGCATTTGCCCGTAACCCGGTTGACCATTTCAGAGGCGAACAGTTTTGCCATGGATGCCTGCATGGTGTATTTCTCACCCCTGTCTTTCATTGCCGAGGCGGAAAACATGAGCTGACGGGCCGCCTCGATTTCAGTGGCCATCTCAGCGATCATCCATCGGATGCCCTGGAATTTGGAAACCTTCTGGCCGAACTGTTCCCGCTGACTGACATATTTCACTGCCGAGTCCAAAGCTGCCTGGGCAAGCCCCACAGACTGGGCTGAAATTCCGATGCGGCCGCCGTCCAGACCTTTCATGGCAATTTTGAAACCGTCTCCTTCTTTGCCCAGCATGTTTTCAGCAGGCACACGGCAATTCTTAAATATCAGATCAGTGGTATCTGAAGCGCGAAGCCCCAATTTGTCCTCGATATTTCCGACAGTCATTCCGGGCGTGCCTTTTTCCACCAGAAATGCGCTGATCCCCTTATGGCCTTTTTTCTCATCTGTTTTTGCCGTGACAATGACAAGCCCCCCGTTCTTTCCGGACGTAATAAATCGTTTGTCGCCGTTCAGAACATAATGATCCCCGTCGAGAACAGCCGTGGTTGACTGCGCCACCGGATCAGAACCGGCATGGGGCTCGGTCAGGGCAAACGCGCCGATGATCTTTGCATCGGTAAGAGGAGGCAGATACTTTTTTTTCTGTTCCTCATTTCCGAAATTATTGATACTTTCGCAGACAATGGAATTATGCACAGACATCACCACCGCGGTTGAGGCGCATGAGGAGGCGATTTCAGAAAGAGCAAGCACATAGCTCACCGTGTTTATCCCCTCACCGCCGTATTCAACCGGGACCATCATTCCCATGAGTCCCAGTTCTCCCATCTTTTTTAAATTTTCCGCAGGAAATTCCTTGGTCAGATCACGCTCCGCAGCCGTGGTTGCAATCTCTTTCCTTGCGAATTCCCTGACCATGGATTGAATCATAACCTGCTCATCAGTAAGCTTGAAAAACATAAATCATCCCCCTTCTTTAATTGTGAATTATGAATTGTGAATTTTTAATTCATAATTCATAATTCACCATTTGTTATGGTCCGTAGACAACAACAATAAGCTCTGCTGCTTCCTCGCCAATATTTTTCAACTGGTGTTCTATTCCCGAGTTAAAATGAAGGGAGTCATTTTTTTTCAGGGTATTCACATTCTCTCCGACGATGACTTCGACCTTCCCTGCCAGCACATAAACGAATTCCTCCCCTTCGTGCTGATACCCGACACCCTTGTGATCCTGCATGGAATCAATGGTGATTCGGAACGCTTTCAGATGCTTATTTTCAGCACCCGGGGTCAGGGTTTCATAGGCATAGTCATCCGTGCGCTTGCTATATGCCTTGACACGCTGTTTCAGATTGGATTCCTGCTCTCTCAGGAAAAATCCGGAATCTATCTCCAACGCCCTTGCAAGCTGCAAAAGCGTACCGACCGGAGGCATCTTTTTCCCGGCTTCTATTTCTTTGATATAATCAATGGAATAGCCAGTCTCATTAGCCACACGATCAATTGGAATCTGTTTCTCTGCCCTTACCTGCTTTATTTTCTCTCCAATCGGGACATCTGCATCTGTCTTTTTTGTCGCCATAAAAACCCCCTTTTTTAATTGAGAAGGAAAGGTGGGTTTCGCTTCGCTACACCCACCCTACATACATAACTACAATCAGTTGTATTCATAAAACCCGCGCTTTGTTTTTCTCCCGAGCCAGCCAGCCTCCACATATTTGCGAAGGAGCGGACAGGGGCGATACTTTGAATCTTTAAACCCGTCATAAAGCGTTTCCATGATGGCGAGGCAGGTATCCAGTCCGATCAGATCCGCCAGTGCCAGGGGACCCATGGGGTGATTCATTCCGAGTTTCATCACGGTGTCAATATCTTCCTTGGTGCCGACGCTATGGTATAAACAATACACAGCTTCGTTGAGCATCGGCATGAGAATCCGATTGGCGATAAACCCGGGGTAGTCATTTGCCTCTGCCGGAGTCTTGCCGAATTTCTGCGAAAGGTCCCAGGTCGCTTTGAAAGTCTCCTCGGACGTTGCAAGCCCCCGTATAATCTCAACCAGCTTCATTATTGGCACAGGATTCATAAAATGCATGCCAATAACTTTGTCAGGCCGTTTTGTCTGCGCGGCAATTCGTCCGATGGGGATGGAAGAGGTATTGGTCGAAAGAATAGCATGAGGTTCGCAGATTTCATCCAGCTTGTTAAATATGCCGAATTTGAGAGATTCATTCTCAGTGGCAGCTTCCACGACAAAATCGGCACCCGCCATATCCTGAATATCCACGCTGGACTTGATTCGCCCCAGAACCGCATCTTTCTCGTCGCCCGTCATCTTCCCTTTATCAACGCTGCGGGACAGAAGCTTTGTGATATTTTTCAGACCGCTTCCGACAAAATCCTCATTGATATCATTCATAATCACATCCAGGCCGCTCATAGCCGCAACCTGGGCAATCCCATTTCCCATCTGACCGGCGCCGATGACGCCAAATGTTTTTATATCCATAT
>JAOZLU010000912.1 GCA_029934695.1 Desulfobacterales bacterium
AGAAAATGAAGATGAAAAACCGCGCAGTGTTCAAATTGCCAATGAACGTCTGATCCTCTTGTATAAAGCATTTGATCAGGCTTCGATTCAATACAGTAAACGATTTTTTGAGTAATCATTTTTGAATCAGGAGGTTTCCCATGCCGATTTATGAATATAAATGTGATATATGCGGGCAAGTTTTTGAAAAACTGATTTTCAGTTCAGGAGATGAGAAGAAAACTCTCTGCCCGAAATGCGGCGATAAAAAAGTCAGACGACTCATGAGCGCGACAGGCATACTCGGAACGAGTTGTGCCAAGGCCCCGAGGGGGTTTTCCTGAGCCAGTTAGGATAAAGGCGGCAGGTTGCCGCTGATTTTGTTCCCTTCGACAAGCTCAGGGAACGCCAAAAACAGTACCCTGAGCTTGTCGAAGGGCTGTTGACAAACAAGAAAAAGGAGAATAAGACAGATGATCGGAACAACTCCGAAACCATTTGAAGAGATAATGGATGCTGTGGCCGGCTATGAGAAGCTGGCTGTTATCGGCTGCGATGGCTGCGCCAAAGTCTGCATGACCGGGGGCAGCGATCAGGTCGAAGAAATGGCCGAAAAGTTAAGGAAACAAGGCAAAAATGTAGTCTTTGCCGTTACCCCGGACCGTACATGCTATGTGACAAAAACCCGGACAGCCCTGGATCCGCACATAGACGAATTAAAGCAGAGTGAGGCTGTTGTCATCCTGGGGTGTGGCGGCGCGGCCCAGATTACCCGGAAAGTCACAGAGGATTATGATCTTACCATTCCGATAAAAATAGGGCTTGACTCTGTGGGCCACATGGACACACTTGTAATGGGTGAGCTGGCTCTCGAACAGTGCCAGGAGTGCGGCGAATGTATCCTGAATGAAACTGGCGGGATATGTCCTGTCACCAAATGTGCGAAAAGTCTGCTCAACGGACCATGCGGCGGCGCACAGGATGGCAAATGCGAAGTGGATTCCGAACGGGACTGCGCCTGGATACTGATCTACAACCGGATGGCCGCACTCGGAGAACTGAATAAACTTCGCCGGTTCATGGAAGCCAAAGATTACAGCAAGATGGCAAAACCCCGCACACTGAATATCAAAGAGAGGAGGGTTGCATGAAACTGACGGAATTGTTCGACAAAGGTGAATTTGTCATCACAAGTGAGGTGGGCCCTGTAAAAGGATGCCTGCGAAGCGGCAGCGGAGATGAGCCGCCCCAGTGTGCCAGAGAAGCGGAGATGGTCCGGGAGTGTGTCCACGCGATCAATGTTACGGATAACCAGAGCGCGGTGATGAGACTCGGATCCCTTGCCGCGTCAGTGAAACTCCGGGGGAAGGGATTTGATCCGATCTATCAGGTGACATGCAGGGATAGGAACAGAATTGCTCTTCAGTCAGACCTGTTGAGCGCATGTTCTCTGGAAATTGACAATGTGCTTTGCCTGACAGGGGATTACACGAGCCTGGGGGACCACAAGTCTGCCAAAAGTGTTTTTGATATTGACTCTGTGCAACTGTTAAAAATCGCCAAAGGATTGAATGAGGGACATGACATGGTGGGAAATACGCTCACCAAATCCACTGATCTTGCCTTGGGTGCGGTGGTGAATCCCAATTTTGAGCCGCTGGATCTGCAACTTTTCAAGATGGAGAAAAAGATCGAAGCAGGTGCTCAGTTCTTCCAAACCCAGGCGGTTTATGATCCCGCGGTCTTTGAGAGGATGGTGAAGAAGACCGAAGGATTCGGTGTCCCTATCCAATACGGAATCGTAGTGATCAAATCCCCTCAGATGGGGAAGTTTATGAACAAAAACATTTCCGGAATAATGGTTCCGGACCGGATCATTGAAGCGATGGGTAGCGTATCTAAAGAGGACCGTAAAAAGAAAGCAGTGGAGATTACCACAGAGCTTGTCAGGGAGATTGCTCCGATGGCACAGGGGGTTCATTTTATGCCTCTGGGATGGTCAGACATTGTTCCGACTGTGGTGGAAGCGATTAAAGGCACTGTTGTATAGGATTAACGATGCCTTCCGGATGGGGTTGCAAATCTCGTCCGGCAATAAGGAAAACATTTCGGACGGGGTTGCAAACCCCGTCCGGCAATGGA
>JAOZLU010000017.1:0-3024 GCA_029934695.1 Desulfobacterales bacterium
GCTGGTTTGGCATTTTGTGGCTACAAACATGCCGACCCTACGGGCCTCTGAATGGCGGTGTCTGGCTGGTTCTACAAACATGCCGACCCTGCGGGCCTACAAACATGGCGACCTGCGGACCTGCAAACATGACGACCCTGCGGGCCTACAAACATGGCGACCCTGCGGGCCTACAAACATGGCAACCTAACATAATTTTTTTCTGTGCCCGCTTCTGTCCTTCGCACCTCTGCGTAAGAAATTGGAATAAGGCATGCTGAGATTGCAACCTCCCCCTTCCCTAAATCCATTATAAATCAAATTATATGTAAAAAGAATCTATGTCAAAAAAAAATTATTCTTGACAATAATTTTTTTCTGATTATAACGGATTCAGGGGAGGCTTCCGCATCTGCCCACAGACATATCCAGCCGAACGTGCAGGTTTAAGCTTTGTGCCCCATATACATCTGTCGGACGGGGTTTGCAACCCCGTCCGAAACCTTTGCTTTCGTGGATATGCAAAACATTGCGGACGGGGTTGCAAACCCCGTCCGGCACATCATGGAACAATAAAAACAGACAGTTACGATCTCAGTCTGATACATATGCTTTGTGCCCCCTTTGTGTCCTTTGTGGTTAAAAAGGTGCGACGCAGGGCTGATTTCAGGCCTCCCCTGAAAGCATTATAATCAGAGAATATAAGCACTAAGGAGTATAACACATTGAATATAGAAAAATTGTTGGAAAAAGCAAAACATTCGGAAAACAAATCGCTTACTGAAAGCGAATCCAAGCAAGTGCTGAAAGCATACCGCATCCCGGTGGTCAGCGAAACCGTTGCCCTGGATGAGGACGAGGCAGTGAAGGCCGCACAGGAAACCGGCTTTCCGGTGGCCCTGAAAGGACTTGGCGCCACACTTTTGCATAAAACAGAGCGCGGGCTGGTTCATCTGAATCTGACAGATGCGGAATCCGTTTACAAGGCAGCACTTTCAATTTCCGCTCAAGCGGGCAGTGAACTGGAAGGCTTTCTGGTTCAGCCCCAGGTTGCGGGAAAACGGGAGTTTGTGGCCGGCATGTTTCGGGACAGACAATTCGGGCCTGTTGTCATGTTCGGGATAGGAGGCATTTTTACCGAGGTGATTTCAGATGTCACGTTTCGGATCGCTCCCCTGACAGAAGCGGATGCGGCTGAAATGCTGGAAGAAATCAGATCAAAGGCGCTCCTCGGAAATTTCAGAGGCGAACACGCGGCAGACCGGAACCAGATGATTCAGATATTGATAGGGCTGTCCCGCATTGCAGAGGATCATCCGGATATTGCTGAGATTGACATCAATCCGCTGCTGATCACTCCCAAAGGCGATATCTGCGCGGTTGATGCGCTTGTGGTGACGAGATCCCAAGCCGAAGTTCAAAGACAGGAGGAACAGTTCTCACCGCCTGTTGATCCTCTTTTGTTGGGAAAATTCTTTCATCCGAAATCGGTGGCTTATGTCGGTGCGACAGCTCAGGTGGGCAAATGGGGGCATATTCTGCTGACTATAACCATAAGCAGAGGATATGAAGGTGACATTTATCTTGTCAATCCCAAAGGTGGAACCATTGCGGGGCGGCATGTCCATAAAACTGTCGCTGAAATTCCCGGCAAAGTTGACCTTGCCGTCGTGACCATACCCGCGGCCGGAGTGGCTGATCTGATTCCTCAGTTTAAGGAAAAAGGCATACGGAATATGCTCCTGATTACCTCCGGCTTTGCTGAAACCGGCGAAGAAGGGAGGGAACTGGAGGAAAAGCTTATCGCAGATGCAAGGGCTGCCGATATCCTGGTCTTAGGCCCGAACACCATGGGAATTTGTAATCCGCATATCCGGTTTTACTGTACCGGCAGTCCGGTCTGGCCAATGTCAGGATCAACATCTGTGGTCGCACAATCCGGAAACATGGGAACTCAGTTGCTCGCATTCGCACAGCAGCAGGGGATCGGGGTGCGGTGTTTTTCAGGGTCCGGCAATGAAGGCATGATCACCATCGAAGATTATCTTGAGGCCCTTGAAATTGATGAACATACCCGGATCATCATGCTTTATATCGAAAGCGTGAAAAACGGTCGCCGCTTTTTTGAAATCAGCCGCCGAATCAGTAAAAAGAAGCCGATTGTGCTTTTAAAAGGCGGGCGGACCAAGGTCGGCGAAAAAGCAGCGGCCAGTCACACCGGCGCATTGGCCTCGGATGCCGGGGTGTTTGACGCGGTCTGCAACCACGCGGGGATTGTGAAAGTCGAATATCCTATGGAACTGATGGATCTTTCTGCTGCATTTTCATCTCTGCCTCTGCCCAAAGGGAACCGCGCCGCGATTATGACCCTCGGGGGCGGGTGGGGGGTTGTCACTGCGGATATGTGCGCTGAACACGGACTTGAAGTGCCTGAGCTTCCTTCTGAGATCATAGAGCGCATTGACAAAATCCTTCCGCCCTACTGGAGCCGATCCAATCCGGTGGATATTGTCGGCGAAAATGATCCTTCCATAGCAGTGACCACGCTGGATGAACTTCTGCAATGGGAGGGTTGCGACGCGGTGATCAATCTGGGGATTATCGGGCGGCGGAACCTGCTGGGCCGGATGGCAGACTCGGTAAGCAAGGCTGACCCGACCTACTCACCTGAGTTTCTCGATGCCATGAAGCAGGAGATCATCCGATTTGAAGAAAAATATATCAGGCATATCGTAAACCTCATGGAGAGATACAAAAAGCCGGTGTTCGGGGTGAGTATTATGACAGCGGAGAGTGATCAGACCCTTTACCGGGTGGAGGGAAGCAATTTGAAAGGCGTGTTTTATCAGACGCCGGAACGGGCGGTGAAGGCCTTTGCCAGGATGTGCGAGTATCAGCGATTTCTGACGCGATAGACAAAAAATACTGTACCGCAATTTTGCAGATTGCATCCGGGCAAAGATCATAACTGTCTGTTTTTATTGACCTATGATCTGCCGGACGGGGTTTGCAACCCCGTCCGCAATGTTCTGCATATCCATGACA
>JAOZLU010000017.1:3124-4621 GCA_029934695.1 Desulfobacterales bacterium
CAATGTTCTGCATATCCATGACAACAAAGGTTTCGGACGTGGTTGCAAACCCTGTTCGGCACAGTGGATATTATGGCGGATGCGCCACCCCGGATCAGCCGGTGGCGGGTCAAGCCGTGTCTGATAAGCTTCTCCGGTTTGCATGGCTTCTGCCATTTCGTCATAGATTTCGAGTATGACCCGTTTGGTTCGGTACTCGCCATTGTTAAACCTGCCTTAAACCCACCCTACATCTTATGGTAAATCTCTGTGTTGATTTGTGCTAAAATTTCATTTCAGCACTCCTTTTTATTATTTCAGTGGCAAATAAACATACGCCCCCAGAACATCAGGCGGAAGGTTCGGTTCCACCTGGTACCGAACACCTTTTTTCTGTGATGCCTTTCTCACCCGGGTATGGGCTTTGAGTAATATCCTGCTGTTCTCCTTTGCCGATTCTTCCAGAGGATACCGGAGATGATCAAAATTGTCAATCAGTTTTTTCAGAAAATGGATGGCCTGATCTGTGGAAACATTCTCTTCCGGTTTTGTCTGAATCAGTTTCTCAACCCTGTCCGAACCGGGCAGCCTCAGACAAGCTCGCGGGAGATTGGCAAATCTCCCGCCCCGGCATTCAGGGTTCGGATTTGCCAATCGTTCGACGGCCCGACTGAGCTTGCCGAACTGAGTGTGAGGCGACCAATCTGGCGAATCTGGCGGCTCCAAGCAAGCTGTTAAAACTCAGCATTTTTTTTGCATTTAAAAAGCCAAATTCTTGCTGTGATTAAAAGCCCAAAGCAAAGAGAAGCGATTCTCTGACCTGAGACAACCTTTCTTTGTCCAATGTCATAATTAACGAACCGATCTTACCTTTTGACACGGTCTGAATATGATCAAAATTGATACAGCAGTCTCTTGGCATCCCGTCGGCCCGGGTCAATATGACTTCTGAGGGAATATCACGTATTGTTGTCGTAACTGGCGCAACGGTTATCTCGCCCAGATATTCAATGGCGGGATCCCTCGTTAAAATAAGGACAGGCCGCTTTTTATCCGGTTTTTTGAATTTATACCACCTTATTTCGCCCCTTTTCATTGGTCCGGCCATATCTGTTCATCCTCCCAGTCGCTGAATTCACCGGGCTGAACCGGCTTTTCCATATATCCTTTTCTGTGTTTTTCTTCCAATTTTTTCTTATTGGAAACCTCAGGGCTTGCTACTTTGCCAATACGAATATTCTTTTCATGCTGATAATATTCGACAAATCCGGGGAAGAGGAGAAACTTTCGGGATTCCTCTTTTCCGGTTTTTTCCAGAAACTCCAGAAATGTCAGGGCAATTTCAAGCTTTCCGGGGGGAAGTTTTTCAAGGGTGCTTTGTATCCTGTTTTTTACTTTGGTAAATTCCATAATCTGACTCCTTTTTTATCTTTCACGGTTTGAATCTGCCAATCCGAACCGAGCCATGGGCGAACCGGGCAGCCCCAGACAAGCTCGCGGGAGATTGGCAAATCACCC
>JAOZLU010000017.1:4721-17663 GCA_029934695.1 Desulfobacterales bacterium
GATCACCCGCCCCGTCATTCAGCAGACAAGCTCGCGGGAGATTGGCAGATCACCCGCCCCGTCATTCAGCAGACAAGCTCGCGGGAGATTGGCAGATCACCCGCCCCGTCATTCAGCAGACAAGCTCGCGGGAGATTGGCAGATCACCCGCCCCGTCATTCAGCAGACAAGCTCGCGGGAGATTGGCAGATCACCCGCCCCGTCATTCAGCAGACAAGCTCGCGGGAGATTGGCAAATCTCCCGCCCGGCATTCAGGGTTCGGATTTGCCAATCCGAACCGAGCATGAGGGGCGAACCGGGCAGCCCCTCCGATCCGTTGTCATATTCCCGATCCCGATCCTCTGTCATATTCCCGGTTCAGGAGAATTCACGTCCGGGCTCACTTGATTAAAGGATTTTCAGGATTTCATGGCGTTCCATGTCTGTGACAGCCGGCCCGGCAACTGATTTTCATGCTGCTATCCGAGTAATATTGTCAAAATTGTCATTCGTCAGTTGGCTCAGTTCCCGTCCCAGCCACATCAGGACTGTCTCCTCCGTGACTCCGAGAACGAAGGATATCCCCGAAAGGCTCACCCGCACCAGTATCATCTTCAGGGCCATCATCACTTTGTCCTCCGATGTCCTGAGATCATAAAAGACCGTGTCACGCGTCTCCGAAAACGTCTCCCCGCATTCTCCGCACTGAAAAATCCGCCGCTTTCCGCTTTCCGCTTTTCGTCATGTAAGTGCTGATGCTTATGATATTCCCCTGATTTTTCTGACCGTGTCTGTCACAGCTTTTATTCGGACACGGCTGATTCCAATCATTTGCTTTTCTCATGTCTCTCTCCTCCCGAATGTTTTATGTGAGGAAATTACCATAATATATCAGTCCTGTCAACTGAAATTTTTAATCAAAGTATTAGCGGAAGAGCACCGGGTTTTTCAGAGCCAGCGCAATCATCTCTGCCTCACCTGCTCCCAGATCGGAATGCCTGAGATTGCACCGGAACAACCCGCATCCAGGAAAACATACCCGATCTCTGGCAAGCGATCCTACGGCAAAATTCATCTGGCTTTTCCTCCCTCACGCTTGGATTTCCTCCCCATGCTCGGATTGACAAGTTTGAAACGCCATTCCACAGGATGTTCTCCTCCTGCGGAAAATGATTTTCGCACGGCTTTTAAACATTATGTGATTCCTGCTTTCGCGGTATTCAATAACTTCTTCTAATCAACATGATCTGTACTTCTCCACCCACTTGCCGTTCCTTCACCATGTAATTCATTTTTCTGGCGCGCTGAAGGATCATTTGCTTTTGCGTCTGAATCAATTTCTTTCTCGCTTCCTCAGCTTTCTGTCGGGCTTCTTCCTCAGCACGCCTCTTTGCTTCCTGTTCTCTTCTTCTCCGCTCCTCGGCTTCCTCACGCTGTTTCAAAAGTGTTTCATAGTGTCCGAATAGCTGGTTTTGCCAACTTCTGTCATACCCTCTTGCCAAATCATCCTGATCAGCAATCATGCGATAGCCAATTGGCGTTTCTTTGAAACCTATATCATAACAATTCTTTCCACTCTGTTTAGAGATGACAATTTCAGCAGATTGCCGGTTTGAATAATATCCGGTCAGGTTTCGTGCCTCGGAATATACTTGGATTTGTTGCCGCTGAAATCCCATCTTACACAATGCCTCAATAAGCAAATCTTTTTCGATCATTGGGGTATGCGTTTCAATATAAGCACTCATCAAAATCTCCTCTGAATAATTGAACAAGTTCTCTGTTTGGAATGCCGCTGACGATCATTTTTCCGTTTGCGTCAATCAGAATTTCGCAGTCAGATATGGAAGCATTCTCCAGCGGATAGGCTCTGTTTGTGAGGTAATGCAGTCTTTGGTTGCCTGAACCTCTTAACAGCAGGTCTTCTGTCCGTTGTTCAGACATAAAAGGTCCGTCTATCAGCCAGTCAACTTGGTTTAAAAACCGTTTTTGTTCAGGGGTGATCAGATCTTCCAGAACATGACCTGTGAAAATTAGAAGGTTGAAACCGGCCTGCTGAATTTTCTCTGCAAGCGTAATCAGAGGCCCAGCCTGATCAAATGGCTCTCCGCCGCTAATTGTCACACCTTCCAAGTGATTTTGCTGATGTGTTTCCTGAATATCCTGAAAGATTTCTTCCACTTTCTTTGACTGCCGGATTTGCGTCGTCCATGTTTCCGGATTCCAACATCCTTCACATTTCAGACTGCATCCCTGAACCCATATCACATAGCGATTTCCCGGGCCATTTGCTGTGGAATGCTTTAAGATGTTGTGAATATTAATATTCATCTGCTTTTCTGACTGATCTTTTGTCTTTGAACAACCTGTTGCTTTTGATAGAATCCGTCTTTTTTATCAACCTGCTGAACTGGAGCAATGTCTTTCAGCAGAATCTCCAAATCTTTCATGCAGGCTTCTCCCTGAAACCCTTCGGCATCCGCAGTAATTTTCCCGTATGGGTCAATTTTGATAAGAATCTTTTCCTCTTTCATTTATCTCTCCTTGACAACAAGTTTTGCTTTGAAATATTCGGCCTGCTGTTTGCCTTCCTCAATTTCTTCCTTATAAGAAATTTCCATAAAACGCTCTTTTTTATGAGCATACAATGTGCCTGTGGTGGGGAAGTCCTCTTTTGGGAGAGGAATCGAGAGAACAGAACCTGATTTTTTCTTTTTCTCCTGTTCTTTTTTCCCTTTCTTCATCTTGCCTAAACCGCCATCGTTGGGAACAGTTTGCGCTTCAGATTTATAGACAAATTTGTCGCCGAGTTTGCTCATCTCATATTCCGCCTTTTGCAGTCTGCCTTCTTCCGATTTCAATGTTTTTTTGCGTTGCTGGCGGTCTGACTTCAATTTGCCTGTCTTGGCCTGAGCGTCTTTGGATTCTTTTTTCAGAGATTTGATTTCATCTTCAATCTTTCTGATTTTTTCATCAAATATCCGGGCGCATTCCAGCAATTCAGGGGATTGGAATTCTGGTGAAACGCTATCATTTTTTTCTTGCTCGGAATGAGCAGGCGGATTCCCCTCATCATTCTTCAAAGATGTTTGCCCTGATCCCTTAGAGTTCTTCTTCTCCTGCTTTTTCGGCTTTTTCTTTCCCATTTTCCTTTCCTCCATTTACAGGTTTGACTTCACCGTCGGTTTCGCCAATCACTTCAGCATTTTCTTCAGGGTCAGCAGACTGAATTTCTGATTCAATTTTTTCGTTTTTCAGAATATTTTCCTGCTCTGTTTTCTCAGCAATTACGATTTCCTTCTCCTTTTTAAGATTATCAATTTTATTGTTGAATTCAGAAACCGCTTTTTCAGTGTCTTCAAGTTCTTGCTTTAACGTCTGAAGTTCTCCCTCAATCTCACCTTTTCGCTGTTCAGCATCTTCCCTCTGCTTATTCCATTTTGCCCGACCTTCCTCCCACTTGGCCTGCTTTTCAGCTTTGTCAATTTCTGTATCGAAGTCTTTTCTATGCCCCTCTAATTCATTCAAGGCGGTTTTCAACTGTATTTTGACAGTTTTAGCTTCCTGAATTTTTATCACAGAGTTGATTTCCATATTCTTCATCTTTTTCTGGATTACGGAAAGCTTATGATCTTTGCCGAGAAAGAATTGTTTTAAGAAGAATCCAACTTTATCAGCCAGACTGGATTTTTTTTGTTGAATAGCTTCAACCTTTTCCAGCAATGAAGCTCTATACTCATCTGCCATCTTATGAAAATTTTCCCATTCTTTGTAGAGAGAATCCGCTTTCGATTTTTTATTCCGTGTTGGCGGAATAACCTGCCACGCATATTCAATACGTTTGGATAAGGGGTCGGGAACTGGCGGAAAGGCCGGCTCGGTTGCTTTGTTTTCAAAATCCTCAAACTGCTTTGCTTCCAAACTGCCCAAGTCTTTCGTTTCCTGATATTTTTCAGGAATCTCAATGAGCTGAGTGGCATCAGTCTTCCATTGAATAACAGAATCAGAATGTCTGATTTCTCCCAGTGGTCTGGTTTTATGGTACATCCAGTATTGTCCGATGGAACACGAAGACTGAAGCCATTGAAAGCATTTCTGAACAGTGCTTTCGTCCAGACGCAAGGCAAGATCAAGAGATTTTTGCGGAGCGTTCAGAGAATTGAGGAAATAAATGCCTTCAAAGGCGTTTTCAGATTTTTTCCCGATAATTCCCTGAAACGGCGCAAATTTATCTTTTTTATGCGTCAAAGAAAAAACCGGAATTTCATGGTGTTCCATCAATTCCACAACCTGTGAGATACTATTCCCTGTTGCAATCGGACAAAAACAGGCTTTCCGAGTTGCCTTTTGACTGAGAAACCATTTGACATAAGGACTGTTCACATCAAATTGAGCGGAGCATAGATAAAGTTCCTGAAACTGCTGGCTCTGCTCAAAAAATTCGAGCAATGTGTTTCTGCTTTCCGTGTTGTAGAGAGTATGAGACGGATTCAGAAGCGGCGGCAGGTCATAAGGCGGTGTTCCTGTTTCAATCGGCCCGTCACGTTTGATTTCGTATGTTGCCTCAGTCCAAAATGTGTGAGAAAAAAAATGGAATGCCTGAGCAATGGTTTCAGATGGAAGTTCATATATCCATGCCTGTTCCGGGTTGAACGGATTTTCTGAAACTGCAAATCCTTTGGGATCATGGTGAGGGT
The DNA here is from genome assembly GCA_029934695.1 of Desulfobacterales bacterium. GTDB lineage: Bacteria > Desulfobacterota > Desulfobacteria > Desulfobacterales > 4be13 > JAOZLU01. The sequence continues at coordinate 9,399 of JAOZLU010000017.1, forward strand.
CTGTCAAAATCAGGTTGCCGACAGAATTGCCGATGATCCGAATCAGAAAATGCCCTGCAAGCGGTTGAAACTGCGCTTCATCCGCATGGTAAGCCTCTGTGCTTGTTAAGAGATATATACGGATACCCTGTGATTCCCTCATCTGAAGCAATTCTTGCAAAATCTCTTGATCGGGAAGTGCTTTCCATAGCAGACAGATTGTCTCTCTTGCTCTTGAAAGACAGGTTTTGAGCGATTCCGAGCTGTTCTCTTTATAGAAAAACGGCGGGTTTCCTAAAGACTGATTTATATGGGAAACTACCGATATTTCCGGCTCTTTCCCTTCCCAAAAATCGTCCAGATGATAATTCGTATAAGAAATTACTTTTGACACAGAATACGGAAGAATCGGAGTCTGATTCATGATAATCTCCTCAGTTATGAAATAAGCTTCTTGTTCTTAACCCATTGAATGACCGCTTTTGGAAATTCGTCTTCCGAAAGCGGTGTAATTGTGAGGTCTGTCCATTCCAGTTTTGCATGACGATCAAATTTGTCGTCGTGAAAGGGAACATCTGTCGGAAAGGCTCTTGTGATCGGGTCTGCCAGTTTGTAGAACACATCTTCCCCATGTATTTTTAACCACAAAAACCTGCCATGAGGCATTTTTCTCCTTTCCTGAAAAATATCTTTGTAGAATCCTAAATTTTGGGCGACATCTGACAGGAACGCTTCAGGCTGATTTACTTTTGCATTCGCCGCGTCCGGGTTAGAAATCAAACAGGTAATTGAGGCACTGCTATCTTGGGTCAAAGCAGCGAAGAATTCCCGAACAATGCGAATTTGCCGAGATTGATGAATTTGTCCCTCCATATACAAAACAAAATCAGGAAGCTTATATCCACATATACGCTCCGCAATTTCTTGGAGCGATAACTTCTGATTCTGAATATTGATCGGTCTTTGTGAAAATTTGCTTTCAGTCTGCTCAAATTGAACCTTTAAATCAACAGGAGCTTGCAGATACCAAAAACGATCTTCCGTCCCTTGCCCAGCATAATTCTTTTGCAAATAATCTTTACTGGACAAATTTTCCAGTTGATTTTGAAACGGCTTGAAAAATTCTTTGTGCTTGGTTTCCCTGGCAATAGCCGCAAAATCTTCTTGGGAAAGATAACCATTCACCTCCTGTTCAATAAGCCAGTTCCGCCATTTGTCCGCTTGCTGAAAATCAGCGGGAATTAAGGGAATATCTTTGATAAAATCATCAATGAAGAATACGCCATATTGCTGTAATGTAACCTCATCATTTTTGATTTTAGCCATTCCGATACCAGTTTTATGCTCATTTTCGAGCAAACCATCAGAAAACGGAACCCGTAATGCCTGAAAATCACGATCCCATCCTGAATTTTCCCGTGTGAACCCGGAAACCCAGTTTTCAAATTCTCTCTGGCAATTTACTTGGGGGGAAGGATGTTCCGAATGGAATGACAAACTTGTCTCTTTTCCTTTTTGCCCCTTTTCTTTAATTTCTCCTGAAAGATCAACGCGAGTTTTCTGAAACGCCTCTTTCGGATTCCATTCCCAATTCCATGTAATTGTTGCCTTGTCTCCTTTTCCATGTTGTACTACCTGATCACCTGAAAATCTCTGGAACACAAAACTGCTGACAGCTTCTGAATTTCCATTTTTATTAGCGACCAGTGAATTAAAAATTTTTTCTTTCAGATTTGCTACATCACGTTTGCCTTTAGTGCCACTTATTTTCTCCCATGAAGAAATTCGTGTAACATGCAATGGCAATTTGCCGAATTCCAGAACGCTATCTTCAATCCACCAGAACTGATAAAGTCCTTCTTCCGGCAAAGGAATTTTCTGTAATTCAAGAGATTTTTCACCCAAATCCGTGAGCATGTTATTTGCAGTCAGTCCCCAGATTTGCAGGAGTCCCAGCGCACGCCGGAAAATCACAGCAGGCATTTGGGGAGCCAAAATTTCTTGCAGGACTGCCGGGTCTGTTGTATCGTGCGTTTTAATCGCTTGCAAAAGCGTTAAAAATTCCGGCTTTTTCTGAAAGACCTGTAAACGGGCTACGGCTTTAATCAATAACACATTAATTTTTCTTGATAACTTTGCTTTCAATACGTTATTCTCCTATTAGAAGACTGGAAGCCAGTCTGCCAGATTTTTCAGACAATCAGAGTTCCGCTGATTTTTGAAATGATCATGGTCTCCGACTACGACCAGTTGATACCGCGCTCTTGTGATGGCAACATTCAGACGGTTAGGGCTGTCCATAAATCCGACACCTCTGTTACGGGTTCTTACCATTGACAGCAACAGCAAATCCGCCTCCTGCCCCTGAAAGCGGTCAACCGTACAGACCTTGATCCGAATGCCGTCTTTGGTGAAATTGGTTCGGTTTTTGGGTTGGTCGCAATATGTTTTGAGTTTTTTACTCATCTGACTTTCCTGTCCTCGATAAAAGGTGATACACGCGACTTTCCAGTGCTTCTGATCCGTTGGCGGCGGATTATGTTTTGCCCATTTGCAGAAGGCTTTTAATTCCTGAAGAACCTGCTTGGCTTCCTCAATATTGTAGTTACGTTCCAATTTTCCCTGAACATTCTTCCAGACCGCATTCTTTCCATATCCTGAGTAATCCCACTCCCGATCCAGCAGATTGGAATCTTTCAATGCTTCTCCCTCATAAAATTCTTTGCGCGGAAAAACAGAAATCTCTTTGTGCATACGATTCTGATATTCAAGTTTTTCTGCCCGATGATTCCAGACATTTTTCGGCAGCCCACTGTTCAAAACAGTGGGTTTGTCCCGCTTTCCCTGCTTACCCACCCCTTTCTGGAGACATTCCAGCATCGAAGGCAGCGCAATATTCTGAATATTTTCCAAAAGGATCTCAATGCGTTTGGCATTGTTTTTTGGTTTCAGCGCGTCCAATGCTTCTTTATAACGGTTCATTGTCCAAGACTCTTTATTCCGCCATTCCAGAATACGCAATTCATATTCCCGTACCATTCGCCAGCCGAATTCCCCGGCCCATGTTTTTGTCCGGGTTTCTTTGTTCAGGTAGTCCTGAATCTCCGAAAGAGTTTCACATCTCCGATGACGCGGCGGACGAAATGGTTTTATTTTACGGGCAGACAGCCAATATTTTAAACGAAACGTGTACGCGTCGGGTTCCGAGTATTCATACCCCGGTTTGAAAAGATTCAGTCCGGGAGGAATACGGCGGCGCAATTTCGGATAAAGAGACTCTTCAATCAGAAGAATATCCGCGCTGTGAACGGCCAACGATTCCATATTTTCTGATTGTTGCAAATCTTTCCAGGAAACGGAAATCCATTGTTCGGACTTCGGAAACCCGGAAAACTGTTTTGAGGAAATCGCTGCAATCAGTTCAGGATGATAAGAGGCTTTTCCAGACAATCGGGCATCCAATTCTGCAACAAATTTTTCCAAAACAGCGAAAGGCTGCACAACAATCAAAGGAATATTTTTGTCTCGGATATTTTGGCTTTTAAAAAAACTTCCCGGAAAATCATTCAATATCTGGTAAGCAAGCAGACACGCGTGCTGATGTCCTGAATCAAATATGGTGGTTCCTCCGGAATCCACAAGATTTTCCAGATTGGCCTCCAATTCCTGACGTTCCGTATAAGGGGACAACTGATGGATATCCCCGACAATAATCCAGTGCTTGGCAAACATCGCAGGAACCAGAAACTGCTGAAACGTGGTCTTGCTGGCCTCATCCAGAATCAGATAATCAAAATCCGGCTGAATTGCCCGATTCCGCTGAAACTGTTGCTCTTTGATCTGTGGATGCTGCAAAATGCCTGTCACCGTGCCGCAGACCAGATTGGAAACAGAGAGCATGAAATCCGAGAAGCTGTCTTCTGATTGTGACAACTGATTATCCGAAGTCCGAAACCATCCCTGCCATTGTTCGGATAAGAGTTTACTGGCATGTCTTGCCGCTGTCAACTGGAATTTTCGCAATGATCTGTCAACACTTCCTTCATCCCCGACCCTGGATGCAATCAAGAATTCTTCTGCCATTTTTTCATGTTTGGAAAACAGATTTTCCAAAACATTGTCAATTGCCACATGGGTTGAGGCCGTTAAAAGAATCCGCTTTCCCTGTTTTGCCAACTGAATGATCAGTTCACAAATGGCGGTGGTCTTTCCTGATCCGGGCGGACCTTCCAGAAAAGCGAAATCGGACGTTGCCATGGCTTTTCTGACAAATGCCTTCTGATTTTCCTCACCGTCTCTTTTTTTCCCGTCCTGCCCGAGAATACACCATTCAATGGGTTGATTATTTCTCGTGACAACGGGCCAGGTTTTCATACGCACTGAGTGTTCCTTGTTTTCCGTCAGCCGCAACAATCCCTGATGAGCGGAAAAAGGATTTCTCTGCAAGCACTGCACAGCGTCTTTCTGTTTTTTCAACTGATAAGTGTTTACAGGCAGATACAGGTAGTCGGAATCAGGACGCTCTTTCAGGAGAATCTGAAACTCCTCTTGTTTTTTTCTTCTGACCTGAATCGTGCGAACCTGATGATGTTTAATCTTGGAGCCGTCATAATGGGCATCTTTCGGATTCCAGACCTCCCTGACCTCATCATCAAAAAAATATTTGAGATAGGTCTCTCCGCCTGTATTTTCATCATCCGATTCATCTTCAATCAGTTCAATCCAGACCCCCTCCGGCTTTCTGTCCGGCTGAATCTGCACCGGAATTTCCTCAATTGCCCATTTGCCTTTGGTTCCAAACTCCTTTTCAGCTTCAAATATCCAGAAATTATTTTTGAATTGGGGATTGGTCAGGGAAATATTTTTCCCTGCGTCTGAAACCAATGAATATTCCGAATCATTCCACTCCGGCAATTCCCGTTTAAATTCCACATATTTTTCAGAAGAGGGGAGCCTGATTTTTGAAGAAGAAAATTCGGGAAGCCTGATTTTTCTTCTGCCATCAGGAAGCAACTCAACATCCGAAACTTGGTATTTCTTTCCCTGCTCATTTTCAAGCAGGTCTCCTTTGCATATCGCATCCTCCACGAAATTCCATTCCAGTTGCTCATCCCAGAATGTTATCTTCTCGCCATCTTCAGGGATAAACGGCTGATTTTCCGCCCAGGGAAAACAGACAAAGTCACCGTCAGCAATGAGTTCTTTTTTTTGGAAAGAGATTCTTTGCCTCCGCTGTGGGAAACTGAGTTCGATTTCCTCATCATTCTCAAATACGGAAGCCGTCATACGAAGCTGTTTATCCGCCTTGGGAAGTATGATCCACTTCTCGGCCAAACTGACTTTGATACGAAAAGGTGAGGGAAGTTCTTCCCACTTCGCACGAACCTGTCGCTCTTCTGCAATTTTAACCGCCCGTTCCAGATATTGATAAAATGGCTGAAGCGCATAAAAAGCGCCCGTCATTACGGCATTGAGCTGAGTATCATTTTTTGCCCCGGATAATGCGCTGTAATACAGACTGCTGGCTGAATTTTTAAAAAGTTCCAGAGGGCTTTTATTATTTTTCATTATCCGATCCCCTCCAACTGGGCTTCGCAGCAGGCAAACACATAATCCAGAATCCCCAGCAGAACATCTGTCTGCCTGAGAGACAGACCAAAGGGATGAATCTTCACCTCGGTGTCGGTCAGTTGTGCGAATTCCCATGTCTTCCCGCTTGTGACGATCCCGTAGATTGTGGGAGCCGAAGCCAAGCCCGAGTTCAGTTTCTGCGCGGCTACCATTCCCGCCAGACACTGGCCCCAGCCTTCGAGAAAATTCTCCTTTTTGGCCTCAATCACCGACAGCAGGGGGATTTCGATTTCTCCGAGGCCCCGGGGCGATTTTCTGGCAATCAGATAATCGGGAACCCCGGTCAAGTCCTCATCTGCCTGAATGGAAACATGACTCCAAAGCTGGAGACGGGGATGGCGCATCCATGTCTCCTGCAACAGCGGATAAATCAGGCTTTCGCACAAGGCATGTTCGCTGAGATTGCGGGGCTGATGGCGAAGCTCGAAATCCAGCACCTGTTTCAGACGGGTGCCCGGAGGAATCGGAGAAATCCCGTCATAATCAAAGGGTTCTTCCTGCCGCAAAAACAACTGATATTTCTTGACAACCGTATCCGGTGAGGTAAAATTCTGAAAACTCATGATTTTGCTCCTTTTGCCATGAACGGGTTGCGGATTTCCTGCCTGAGACGGGGAACATCTTCACCAACCTGTTCAACTTTTTTCTCATCCTCAGATTCTTCGCTTGCGGGTCTGGCGCGTGCTTTCGCCCATTTGCGAAGGTCGGCAATGGTCTCAGGCATCGTCGCCACCAGGGGAACAATGGTTTCAATTGCCTTTGAAATATCGTCTGTTGCAAACTCCCGTTCGTCACTGAATGCCTGAAACATGGCTTCCTTGACAGCCTCTTCAAGTTCTGCTCCGGAATACCCTTTTGACTCCTTGGCCAGTTTTTCCAAATCAAAGTCATCCGGCTCACGCTCCTTTTTTCCGATATGAATGGAAAGAATTTCTTTACGGGATTCAAGACCGGGCAGATCCACAAAGAAAATCTCGTCCAGACGCCCTTTTCGGAGAAGTTCAGGGGGCAGTTGGCTGATGTCATTGGCAGTGGCAACCACAAAAACCGGTTCTGTTTTTTCCTGCATCCATGTCAGGAATGTCCCCAAAACCCTTGATGTGGTCCCACCGTCGGTTCTGCCGGAACTTTGAAATCCTGAAAAGCCTTTTTCGATTTCATCAATCCACAGGACACAGGGAGCAATCGTCTGAGCGATTTTCAGGGCATTCCGAATATTGGATTCGGATTCACCGACAATTCCCCCAAATACTTTTCCCAGATCAAAGCGCAGCAGCGGAAACTGCCATGCTTTTGCAATGGCCTTTGCGGACAGGCTCTTCCCACATCCCTGAACCCCTAAAAGCAATACACCCCTCGGAGTATCCAGTCCATATTCTTTTGCCTCTTTGCTGAAAGCATATCCGCGCTTTTTCAGCCATTCTTTGAGATTTTCCAGACCACCGATGTTTTCCAGATCATCTTCAGGATGGAAATATTCCAACTGGCCGCTCTGTCTGATAATCCGTTCTTTTTCCCGGACAATCAGAGGAATCTCCTGACGGGTCAGACACCCACGTTCAACAATCGCCTGGGCAAAGGCAGCCTCGGCCTCCATGACGGTCAATCCCAAGGCCGCTTCCAATATGGCTTCATCCTCGTCATACTGGTCATTGTCAAGATCGTGGCGTCCCAAGACATCCTCAAAGATGGTTTCCAATGTATCCCGGTTTGGCAGGGGCCAGTCAAGAGAAACCATCTCCTTTTCCAGTTCACGGGGAATGTGGCTGTAAGGGTTGAGCAGAATCAGGGTTTTCTCGGAATCCGAAGGGATTCGGTTGATTTCCCGCACTGCCCGGATGACCTGATGATTGTTTTCGGTCATAAAATGAAAAAAATCTTCCAGTATAAGAACCAGAGACTTGTTTTCATCAATAAAGAATTGCAGGATTTCCAGCGGGTCTTTTGCGGAAGCCGCGCCAGCGTCCTTCCAATTACCATTATCATCCGAAGAAGCCTCACCCGAACAAGCCTGCGAAACCGAATCAAAACAATATTTTTCAGCATCCCACTCCTGCAAACCTGAGTGACAATTCCATGTGAACCAAGGTCGCTTGGTTTCTTCGGAAATTTCATTGACAGCCGCATGGATTCGCTGCCATTCATAAGAGACGATTTCAATGATTTTCACACCTGACTGAATCAGAGTGGAAAGCCGTTTTTGCATATCCATATTTATTTCCTTTTCTTGTTTGCATGGCTTTTCAGATGGAAAATAACTCTGACAAACTGTAAGTTTGGCACTCCGTATAATTTTATTAAAATATTACCCCCGTTTTTTCTGAAATGTCAACATTTATTCCATTCGGCAAGGGTGTCTCAGCGGGAATGTTACGGACGGCAAGGGTACTCCGTCCGGCAAGGGTGTCTCAGAAAATACTGCGGGAATGTTACGGCAAGGGTACTCCGTCCGGCAAGGGTATCTCAGAAAATACTGCGAGAATGTTACGGACGGCAAGGGTACTCCGGCCGGCAAGGGTGCCTCAGAAAATACTGCGAGAATGTTACGGACGGCAAGGGTACTCCGGCCGGCAAGGGTGCCTCAGAAAATACTGCGAGAATGTTACGGACGGCAAGGGTACTCCGGCCGGCAAGGGTGCCTCAGAAAATACTGCG
>JAOZLU010000017.1:17763-24650 GCA_029934695.1 Desulfobacterales bacterium
CCGGCCGGCAAGGGTGCTCCGGCCGGCAAGGGTGCCTCAGAAAATACTGCGGGAATGTTACGGACGGGGTTGCAAACCCCGGCCGGCAAGGGAAAGGGGGGTTGCAAACCCCGTCCGGCAAATCCGACATCAAAAAATTTTATTCACTCTCAGTTTGAAGCCAGTTTTCATGCATGGATCGTTTGAACTCTCTACGCTCTTTCATCTTTTCCGTTCTTTTGGCTCTCCGCTCTTTCATAAGTGCGATTTGTTCGGGCGTAAGAATCGGCTTCACCTCAGCGACGATTTTTGCCTTCAGCACGGCTCCCTCTTCCATGACGGATGCAACTGCCTGAGATGCCTGACGCACACCGGCTTCACTGAATTCGTCGGCATGGATCGCTGTGAACAGGTTTTCTCTTGCGGTCATAATGCTGTTCCGGACATCTTCCCTGTCTTCCTGATATTTGGTGAAAACTTCGGCAACTTCGGCTTTCTGCGTGTCGGAAAGGTCAAGATGCATAAGGGCTTTCAATCCCATGCCTCCGCCCATGCCGTGACGCCCGAATCCTCCGTGACCGCCCCCGTGATGTCGCCCGAACCCGCCGGCCAATGCTGCTCCGGTAAAGATCATAACAAGAACCAATGCGATACTTACTGTTTTAATTCCTTTCATTTTCCGTCTCCTTTCATCTTAAATCTGTTTTGTCTGATTAACTGCAATTACGCCATTTTCCTGGATACAACTGAACACTGGCGGCCCTCGGACGTAAAGAAACACAGGGTTTCCTTTTTCAAAAATGTTTACCATACTCAAATTCCCCCTTTCACTTGCAACAGTCGCCGGTCATTCTGAAAAGGTTACAAAGAATTTTCACTCTGTCCTGTGAAACTCACATTTCCCTTTCACCTGCAACAGTCGCCGGTCATTCTGAAAAGGTTACAAAGAATTTTCACTCTGTCCTGTGAAACTCACATTTCCCTTTCACCAGTCGCCAGTCATTCTGAAAAGGATAAGAAAGGGAATGGGCAATTTCCTTTTCTTATCCGGTTTCCCTGCAGTTTTTGTGCTTGAACTCGGTATCAGAATGTAGCAGGGGCAACAAAATCCATTATAATCAGAAATTTTTCACTTTGCCCTGTGGAGCTTCACATTCCCGGTCTGTCTCGTTATTGTGAACAGTCCCTGCAAGACTCCGGGGGTTTTGCTACCCCCAATTATTTTTTTCACCCCATTGTTTTCTCATATTTTTATGAAAGAATCAGATAGGATAAAATCTGATCAGATGAATTCATTGGGGAAACTGTCTTTATTGATTGACATAACTGAAAGGTTTCGATTATATTATCAAGTGAAGACTGTGAACCATTTTAAGGAGATCATGATTATCGGTCATGGAACCCTGATGTTTGCTTTTGGCGGGAAGGTGATCCATGTTGACCCGTGGACAAAACAGGCTGATTATTCGGCCCTGCCAAAAGCTGACATGATTTTGCTGACCCACGAACATTTTGACCATCTTGATGCCAAAGCACTGAAAACGCTGCGTACTGAAAAAACAGTATTGATACTTACTGAAACTTGTGCAAGTCAAAGGGGGCATTGTGATGTACAACGGGGATGTGAAAATCGTTGAGGGATTGAAAATAGAGAAGGTTTATGTGGCCGGGGTGCTGAGAACCGCAGAGAAAACAGTGAGAACTCTGCGACCGGCCCCTGAGCTTGCCTAAGGGGCATTTTGTGGTTAAAAGAATATGAAAATCCTGAAAAATTTATTAATCTTTGTCTGTTTTTTCTCAAATATTTTATGGGCAGGCGATATCATAGACAATTTGGAAGCCAAATTAAAAACCATTTCCGGAAAGGAAAAAATAAACGTCTTAAATGCGCTCGCAAAAGCCTATTATGAAAAATCGCCAAAGAAAAGTATGAGTTATGCTGAACAGGCTCTGGAGTTGGCTGGAAAGGCGGATGATCAGAAAGATAAAGCAGATGCCTTGCACAATATCGGAGTGGCTTGCAAGTATCTGGGCAATTACGGCAAAGCATTGGGATACTACCTTGAATCATTGAAAATACGGGAAAATATCGGGGATGAGGAGGGGATTGCCAATTCTCTCCACCATATCGGAAATATTTATGATTATTTAAAAAATTATGATCAGGCCCTGAAATACCATCAGAACGCGTTGAAAATACGGGAGGAACGCGGAGATAAAAAGGGCACTGCTGACTCTTTGCACAATATCGGTGTTATCTGTCATCAGTTGAACCGCTATACCAAAGCACTGGAATATTATCAGAAAGGGTTGAAAATACGGGAAGAAATCAGTGATAAAAAAGGTATTGCCGGTTCTTTGAACAATATCGGTGTTGTTTATAAGCACATCATTAATTATCCTGAGTCACTGGACTATTATCTGGATGCGCTGAAAATTTTTGAGGAGTTGGGGATTCAATATGAAATTGCAAATATTTCAAATAATATCGGGGAACTTTATTTGAAGCTGAACAATTATGACAGAGCGTTTTCATATCTTGGCCAGGGATTGAAAATCGCTCAGAGAATTGAAGCAAAGGAACTGATCAGAGAAAATTATGCGTTTCATTCTGATATGCATGCTGCAAAAGGAGAGTATCAGAAATCGCTTGAATACTATAAGCTGTCTTCACAAATGAAGGATCGTATTTTCACTGAGGAAAGCAGTAAAAAAGTTGCTGATATGCAGGCGAAATATGAAAGCGAAAAAAAGGAAAAAGAGATTGAACTGTTGAAGAAAGATAATCATATTCAGCAATTGGCGCTGGGAAAGCAGAAACTGCTGAAAAATTCTTTACTCGCAGGTTTTTTCTTTGTTCTGATTCTGGCCTTTGTCGTGTATAATCGCTATCGTTTAAAAAAGAAAGCTCATGCTGAACTTGAAGCGGCGCATAATATTATCACGTCAGAAAAAGCAAAATCTGACAAATTGCTTTTAAATGTGTTACCTGTCAGAGTTGCAAATGACTTAAAAGAAAAAGGGGAAACAGAACCCGAATCTTTTGACAACGTGACTGTTTATTTTTCGGATATTGTCGGATTTACGAATTTGTCCTCCCAGCTCGAACCCAGATTTTTAATTAATGAGTTAAATGACATTGTCACCGCTTTTGACAATATCATAGAAAAGAATCAGTGCGAACGAATTAAAACCATCGGAGACGCATATCTTTGCGTATGCGGAATGCCGGAAGAAAATCCGAATCACGCGGAAAATATTGTGAATTCGGCAACAGAGATCATTCAATATCTGACAGAGCGGAATCATTATTCCAAGATTCATTGGAATATCAGGGTCGGCATTCATACTGGGAAAGTCGTCGGCGGTGTTGTCGGAATAAAGAAATATATTTATGACGTGTTCGGCGATACCATCAACACAGCTTCCAGAATGGAATCGAATTCCAAACCGATGAAAATTAATATTTCCGAAACAACCCATGAGATTGTAAAAAATAAATTCAAATTTATTGAAAGAGACTCAAATTTTGTCAAAGGCAAGGGAGAGATGAAAATGTATTTTATAGATAATGGCTTGGTAGTGAAAAGTTGAAAGTATGTCCGCGGCCGTCTGAAATAAATGATGAATAAGATCAAATATCGGAAAAATTTACGCCTTCCCGCTATTCTTTTTCTGTCCCTCCCGGTTCTCTGCCTCATTTTCTCCTGGAATGGTCTGCCCGAACCTCTTTTTGATGCGCCCTTGTCCACGGTCATCCTGGATCGTGACGGAGGACTTCTCGGGGCATCCATTGCCCAAGATGAGCAATGGCGTTTTCCGGGGAATGCAGAGGTTCCCGGAAAATTTGCCCGGGCGATCACCTGTTATGAGGATCGCCGTTTTTTTCATCACCCGGGAGTTGATCCGTTTGCCGTTCTCCGGGCGATGTGGCTGAATATCCGGATGGGCAGAATTGTCAGTGGGGCCAGCACCATCACCATGCAGGTGATCCGGCTTTCCCGGCAGGGTCGTCCACGGACGTTTCAGGAGAAACTCACTGAAATGATGATGGCGTTCCGCCTGGAGGCCGCCATGGGCAAAAAGGAGATTCTGGGCCTCTATGCGTCTTACGCGCCCTTTGGCGGAAATGTGGTCGGCATACAGTCCGCGGCCTGGCGGTACTTTGGCCGGGGCCCTGATAAACTCTCGTGGGCTGAAACAGCGATGCTTGCGGTGCTGCCGAACAATCCCGCGCTGATCCATCCCGGAAAAAATCGGAAAGAACTCCGGCGGAAACGGAACCGCCTTCTGGACAGGATGCGTCAGCATGGCATCATTGACGCGCTCTCCTGTGATCTGGCGAAACAGGAGCCGTTGCCGCCGAAACCCCATCCCATTCCCATGCTTGCCCCACATCTGCTTTCGAGAATAATGTATGGCGGGTCTCGCTCGCTGCCCTCGCTCACCCACCCTGCAGCGTCTGAGGCCCGTTCCCGTATTCGGACAACACTGATAAAAAATATCCAGGTCCGTGCAGATGAGATTATCCGCCGGCACCATCGCGGCCTTTCCGGGAACGGGATTCACAATGCCGCAGCGCTGATCCTTGATGTGGAAAGTGGAAACGTGATCGCGTATGTGGGCAATGTGTCTGATTTTATTCGGCCGGAACATGGAAATCATGTTGACATCATCACTGCCCCGCGAAGCACCGGGAGCATTTTGAAACCGATGCTCTACGCGGGCATGATGAACGCGGGCGAGCTGCTTCCCACACAGCTTGTTCCTGATATTCCCACACGCATGGGCGGGTTTGCGCCTGAGAATTATTCCAGGACGTTTCAGGGGGCAGTGCCTGCACATAAGGCCCTGGCGAGGTCCCTGAATGTGCCCGCAGTGCGTCTGCTTCACTCCTACGGCGTGGATCGCTTTTACGCGTTGCTGAAAACACTCGGAATGACGACACTCCACCGGCCGGCGCAGGACTATGGACTTTCGCTGATTCTCGGGGGTGCGGAAGGAAATCTCTGGGATATTACCGGCATTTATGCGGGAATGGCCCGTTGTGTGAATGATGCTTCCCAGGGCATTGTTCCGAACAGATCAGCGTTTTTTCCGCCCCGTTATCTCATCAGGCCACAGGCGGACAGCAGGACAGGAGAGAATGCCATCTCTTCTTACGCTGATGATCCCCTTGGGGCAGGGGCCTGCTGGCTCTCATTGCAGGCGATGCTGGAGGTGACCCGCCCGGATGAGGAGAGCGCGTGGCGGGATTTCAGCTCATCCCGGAAAATCGCATGGAAAACCGGCACGAGTTACGGACTCAGAGACGCATGGGCGGTGGGCATCACCCCGAGATATGCCGCGGGTGTCTGGGTGGGAAACGCGGATGGCGAGGGCCGGCCGGGGCTGACTGGCATCTCGGCCGCAGCACCTGTCCTTTTTGAACTTTTCGGGCTGCTGGATGTCCGAGGGTGGTTTGACTGCCCTGAAGCTGATCTTTCAGAGGTGGCTGTGTGTGCGAAAAGTGGCTACCGCGTCGGGCCGCATTGTGCGAAGCGGAAGATGGCTCGGGTCACTCCCGCGGGCCTGCGGTCAGAGGGATGTCCGTATTGCAGGATTATCCATTGCGATTCAGACCTTACGCGGCGGGTGCATAGCGAATGTGAACGCGTCGCCGAAATCCGGGCGGAGAAATGGTTTGTTCTGCCCCCGGGAATGGAGTGGTTCTATAAACGCAAACATTCTGATTACCGCCCCCTGCCGCCTTACCGGGAAGACTGCCTTGAATCCATCCCGGGATTTGATACTGCGTCGCTGACGCTTATCTGTCCTGGAAAAAGCGGTCTGATATATGTCCCGATGGAGCTTGACGGAAACCGGGGAAGAACCGTGTTTGAAGCCGCACACAGGAACCCCCGGACCACGGTATTCTGGCATCTTGATAACCGATACTTGGGAAAAACCAGGGATATCCACCAGATGGAGATCGCTCCGGAACCGGGAAGACATACGCTGACGCTGGTAGATGAGAACGGGGATCGTCTTGAGCGGAGGTTTACAGTTTTGGCAAAGGGACATTAATCTAAATTTTCCGAGCTGTGTGGTTATAAAATGCAGGTGGGTGAAGCGAAGCGGAACCCACTCTCCAGTTGTATGCAATTTCAGGTGGTTATGTTTAACCGCACAGCTCGCATTTTTGCGAAGGAGTTTCAGCTATGAAATGGTCAGAAATAAAAAAACAGTATCCGGACAAATTCATTTTGATTGGTAATATCGTTGAAAAAAGGATTTCCGAAAGCCAGTCTGAAATCATCGAAGCGAAGGTATTGGAAATCAGTGACAACGGAAAGGAAATTATGCGGGCATACAGACAATATAAACAAAAAGGATTGGATGTGCTCTACTCGCTTCCTGCCACTTCTGAAGAATTTATAGTCAGAAATGTGCCTTTTAAAGGAATTCTGCAACGACAGCAATTGATATTGATCTGGTTGATTTCAACTTTCAGAAGCATGCCGTAATTACAAGATTATTTGGAATCGGAGGCGGGACTCAGGAGGTAATTGCTCAAAAAGTGGACGGTGTGACAATAGATGAACATGTGATAAGGAACATTGAATTGGAATTTGGCAATATACATTCTGATATTGGAATCAATGGCTTTTTGGGAAACGATATACTCAGTTTATATACTGTTATCATTGATTATTCCAAAAAAGAGATTGAGTTTAAGCCTTAAAAATATGCCTGGTTCTAACGGATTTTGTGGTTTCAAATAAGGGCTGAAAACCTGCAGACCCCGGATTCATGGGAAGCCGGCATGAACGACTATGTGGCAAAGCCGACAGACATCAAAAAACTGTTTTCCACGCTGGCCAGATGGGTGAATATTGAAACTGGAAGCTGGAAATTGGAAACTGGAA
>JAOZLU010000017.1:24750-28408 GCA_029934695.1 Desulfobacterales bacterium
TGGAAACTGGAAAATTGGAAACTGGAAAATTGGAACTCGGAACGGAGAACACGGATTCCCGCTTTCCGGAAACTCTCCCGGGGATAGATATCCGGTCGGGTCTGGAAAGACTCGGAGAAAACGAGGAGTTGTTCGGAAGAATTTTGCTGGAATTTGCCGAAGATTTCAGGGATGCTGTATATAATATCAGGGAGACGCTGGCAAAGGGCGACGCAGAAGATGCACAGTGTTTGGCCCATACTCTCAAAGGCGTGTCAGGGAATTGCTCGGCAAAAAATCTGCATGCGGCTACTGAGATGCTGGAGATGAGGATACGCAGCGGAGATACTGAGGGGCTTGATGCTCTCATGGATGATTGCGAAAAGGCGTTGCGCCAGGTATTGGAATCTGTGGAACATCTGAGGGCAGACTGGGAAGAACCGGAAAACGAAGATGACAGCATATCAGATGTGGCTGCGATGTCTGAAGCGGATATTTCATGTCTGTCGCCCAAGTTTGTCGAACTTGCCGGGTATCTTCAGAACAATGATGTGAAGGCACTGGATTGTATCGGCTGGATAAAATCACAGTTGAAGCTTAACAAGGAAATAAAGAAGTTGGATGAGCAGATAAACAAGTTTGATTTCAGGAACGCCAGAAAATCCCTGACCGCCATTGCCGAAGAGTGGGGAATAGAGATCACCGAACCATGAAACCTAAAGCCCCGCTCGTTTAACAATTGCTTCTTTGAGATACTCAAAGACATCAGGCCCTTCTTTTGAGGCTTTTTCTTTTCCCACAGCCACCTGATGAAGAAATTCTGCTTTTTCCTTGATTGAACTGTTCAGTTGCGCATCAATCAGTTTGAGAGAATTATGGATAATGCTGTAAATGACCACAGGGCCGAACAGGGTTTCCCCGCGCTTCCCTGTGTCTGAGGCTCCGACAATATTATGATTACTGATGCGAAATGCTTTGGGCGGAGAGACATAGTCCAGCAATTCCGCAAAAAGAGAAAGACATTCGGTCACACCATCCGCATATTCTTTCTCCAGGGAAACCCGGCCGTCGTTTTCAATGGCGTCAAGGTCAGCCCTGTCAAAAGACAGGTCCAGCAGATCAATACATTCTTTCCGGATGGTTCTGACAGAGTCCTCCCTTTTGCTGATCACCACATCAGCGTCATTCAATATCCTGATAATATTCCGGATGTTCAGCATTTCCCTGACAGTGGCACTTCTCCGCAGGGCCACATCTTCCGGCGTGGTATTGTAAATCGCCAGTTCATTGTCAAGAACCAGAATTTTTCCGCAGGCAGTTTCCGAGTCAAGAATAAAAAGATCAAGGTCCCGCTCTTTCCTGAATTTTCGCAGACCCATATCAAGCAGATGACGCATGGTTTCTCTGTCAGTCTTACGGCCGCTGTCAGGCGGGCCAATAGAACGGATCACCTTTTTTGACATTTTATCAATCTGAATTTTCTTTAAAAGATTCTCTTTAAAAGCCATGGTTCAAATGTCTCCTCGCTGTTTAACAGATTTTAAGAAAATGCCGGGGTGCTAAAATTTCATTTCAGCACTCCCTCAGCACTCCCTCAGCACTCCCTTATGATAATGCGGGGGTGCTAAAATTTCATTTCAGCACTCCCTCAGCACTCCCTTATGATAATGCGGGGGTGCTAAAATTTCATTTCAGCACTCCATTGCCCGTTTCAACGCGGACAACAGGCGACCGGCTTCTTCTTCTGTATTGTAGAGATGCGGATCGAATCTCCCCTTATGCTGACAAAAATGTTTTGTCTGGAAAGGTTTTCCGGCAGGGACTTGGGGATCCCGCCCGGGAGTGTCACTCCCAGCAGGTGCGATGCCCGGTTGATCTTAGGTGCTGTTGCAAGGCCGAGTTCTGCCGCTCCTTCCGCGATTTTGTCCGTGATCGTCCCGAGTGTGCCTGCGACCTTTTCCACTTCCCATGCCAATATCTGCCTCAATGCGGCCGCGGCAATGGGAGACAGGATGAAACTGCTCGCCTCCCCGCAGTCAGTGAAAAGTCTGCCAGTAACCGTCTGAATTATTCAATGGCAGATATCCATCAGGGAGACACCCAAAGTTTTTTTCATATCATAAGACATTTCTTTTGTCAAAATTTTTTCCCAAATTACTTATATCTAAGGTTAAAGGGGGGGACACTTGTCCATCAGCAGATGATTCCCATCTGTATTTGTCAAAAATTTTCGACCTGTCAATCAATATGATGCCGTCCAAATTTTCTTCTTGCCATTTTCAATGAAAGCATTTAATAGTGAGTGTATTAAAAAAACACTGCATGTCATAAAATTGATCTGTACAGAACAAAAAATGTGGAATGGACAGGAATCCCGGGGGTTTTTTCCGAACTGCCGACTTCTCTCCTGACAGAAAAAAAACCGGGTTTCGGTGATCAGGTTTTCTGGGCATTGATTCCCAAGCTCAGATTGGCAGACATGGCTGCAAATTCAGGGACATTTTATATATGAGTATCCGAATTGACGTGAAAGAATTAATGGAAGTGCTTGACAATACGCCGGCGAACCAGAACATCATGCTGGTGGGAAAGCACGGGATAGGAAAATCCCAGATACTGACTCAGTATTATCAAAAGAAGGGAATGCCTGTTATTGCGTTGTTTCTGGGGCAAATGAGCGACCCCGGAGACCTGATCGGGCTGCCGCATAAAGATCCCGACACGGGCCGTTCCGAGTTTATGCCGCCGTACTGGTGGCCGTCAGATGGCCGGCCGACAGTCTTGTTCCTTGACGAACTCAACAGAGCGCGCCCCGAGCTGCTGCAATCCGTCCAGGACCTCACATTGAACCGCACGCTGGCAGGCAAAAAATTGCCGGAGGGGAGCGTTGTCCTCTCGGCTGTCAACGCCGGAGATGAATACCAGCTGACAGACCTTGATCCCGCGCTCCTTTCACGATTCAATATTTATGAATTCGTTCCAAGTGTCGAGGACTGGGGCGTCTGGGCGCGTAAAAACGGTATTGACAAGCGTGTCATCACCTTTATTGAAAAAAATTCATCATTTATTGACCCTCAACTGTCAGACACATCAGATGAACTTATTGAAAAGACGGCCGACCGCCGTGCATGGGTCAGGGTCTCGGATATCGTCTGTCCCCACAGGACATTGGGGCTGTCGCTCATCAAAATCGTGGCCGGTGTGGTGGGAGTCAATGCTGCAATGGCATTCAAGAAGTTTGTTGAATCTTTTCAGGCTGTATCTCCTGAGCAACTGCTGCTGAAATTTACCAGGAAGCTGACCAAAGAGCTGGATTCGCTCAGTCTGCAAGATATTATCTATCTGAACAAACAGGTTATATTCTGGCTGGATGAAAACATCCGCAACATGGCTGAGGCCAAAAGAAAAAAAGCCCTGTCCAACCTGGAAAAATATATCATATACCTGAAAGAAACGGATCGCAGGGAGGCTATTGCAGACCTGATCAATCAGGTTGAAAGCAGTGACTGTGAATACGCATGCAGTTTCATCATGCTTGAATCGCCTGAAATAATGAAATTGCTGGAGAAATATATCCACGGCGTCAAACTGTGAAAATATCCACAGCCGGACGGAGTTCCCCAGCCGGACGGGGTTTGCAACCCCGTCCGCAATGTTTAAGGGACTCAGAAAAAACGCA
>JAOZLU010000913.1 GCA_029934695.1 Desulfobacterales bacterium
CAAACATCAAACATCAAACATCAAACATCAAACATCAAACATCAAATCCGATTTTCTGCTGATTGGAAAGATTGTGGGGGCTCACGGTGTGAAGGGAGCAGTCAAGGTTCTCTCTTATGCAGAATCCCCCTCTGTTTTCAATTCGGGCGGTCTTATCTGCCTGACAAATCCTCAGGGGAAAGAGATAACCTGTGAAATAAGATGGGCCAGACCCCACAAGCGGATCGTCCTCATGTCTCTGGAGGGATCAAACAGTCGCAGCGAGGCTAAATTGCTGGTGGGCAGTGAATTTTTTATTGAAAAAGCCGGCCTTCCCGAACTTGAACAGGGGAGCTATTATTGGTCGGACATTATCGGACTTTCCGTTTTTACAACGGATGAAAAGTATATCGGCCGCCTTGAATCAGTTATCCCCACAGGGAGCAACGACGTATATGTTGTGAAAGGCGAAAACCATGAAATCCTGATCCCTGCACTTGAATCAGTGGTTATCGCGGTTGATCTTGAAAACAGAATCATGCAGGTGGAACCAGTTATCAGCGAACAGTTATCAGACATAAATAAGGGATGAAAACTGGAACGGATGGCTGAAAGTGCCTAACCATAATTTTTTTAGGCATCTGCATCATGGGTATCCTTGTAAACCGCAGATGAACACATAAGAACGCAGACGGCCTGTGCCGTACAGAGTGTGCGGACCCATCTGCGTTCATCAGCGGTTTGTTTTCCAAGGAAAATCCGCAAAACTTTTGCCCGGTACTTGACTGAAGATGGATTTTGCTGTCCTGACAATTTTTCCTGAAATGTTTATCCCGTTCTGGGAACATGGTATTATCAGGAGAGCTGTTGAGCAGGATAAAATTTCTGCTTCAGCCATAAATATCAGGGATTTTGCAGAAGGCAGGCATCATGTCACGGATGACAGACCTTATGGCGGCGGCTGCGGTATGGTGCTGAAACCTGAGCCGCTGGCCAGAGCGATTCGGGATGTCAAAAAGAGACAGCCATCTTCAAAAACGATTCTGATGACGCCTCAGGGACGGGTTTTCAACCAAAATGTTGCCTGCGAACTTGCGTCAGAAGATGGGCTGATTTTTGTCTGCGGACGATATGAAGGAGTGGATGAACGAATCTGCCAGGATTTCACAGATGATGAAATTTCCATCGGTGATTATGTGCTGACAGGAGGGGAACTGGCGGTCATGGTCATTATTGACGCGGTAACCCGCCTGATTCCCGGTGTACTCGGGGGGGCAGATTCAGCAGAAAAGGACAGTTTCTCTGAAGGTCTTCTGGAACATGCCCATTATACAAGGCCCCAAACTTTTGAGGGTATGGCAGTTCCGGATGTACTTCTGTCAGGCCACCATAAGGAAATTGAAAGGTGGCGCCTTGAAACATCGCTGATACGAACTTTCCTGAAACGCCCGGATTTGTTGAAAGACAGAAGCCCTCTGAGCAAACAGGAACTGAAAATTCTGGAAAAATGGTATTTTGATATTGGAAAAATCATACAGGCCCAATCTTCATCTGGCACTGATGCATTATCCGGTGATGAATAAAAACGGTGATGTCATTGCTTCCGCGGTGACCAACCTTGATCTGCATGACATATCAAGGGCTGCGAAGACTTACGGGGTCCGGTCATTTTATGTGGTCACGCCCCTTGCCGATCAGAAATCGCTGATTGAAAAAATCGTTTCCCACTGGGTCAGCGGAGCAGGGGCCAAGTATAATCCCATAAGACGTGAAGCCTTGGAACTGATTCGGATCAAAGATTCTTTAGCGAAAGTGACTGACCACATCCGCAGTCAGGGGGAAGGCACGCCGAAAACGGTTGTAACCTGCGCCCGGGATTATGACCGAAGCATCAGTTACAGCAGTTTTCAGGATATGCTTAAAAACAGAAGCTCTTACCTTCTGATCTTTGGCACTGCCTGGGGGCTGTCGGAAAATTTTATTTCCAAAGCAGATTATATTCTGGAGCCGATAAAGGGAAACACAGATTACAATCATCTGTCGGTTCGGTCTGCAGCATCTATTATATTAGACAGGCTTCTGAAGTTAGATGTTAGATGTTAGATGTTAGATGTTAGATGTTAGATGTTAGATGTTAGA
>JAOZLU010000299.1 GCA_029934695.1 Desulfobacterales bacterium
GTCAAAGATGCAGGCTTGCCCGATGGAAAACTATTGATTCACGGTAGTCGGGTGAAAGGAACGGCAGGTGTTGCTTCTGACATAGACATAATTCTCAGGCTCGATAAAAAAACCTTTGAAAAATTTGCTGAACAAAGGATTGCTTCTGTTCATAAGGGAACTAAATTGCAAAAAACTCTGATTAAGGCTGCAAAAAAAGGGAAGTTAAGCAGATTTGACATAAGCAGAGATTTTTCAAAACGAATCGAAGAACATCTCGTTCCGAATTCTCCTGTGAAAAAGATAGACTTTTCAATAATCATTGAGGGTGCTGAATATGATACAGGCCCTTTTATACCATTAGGAGGTTTCTGATGGAATACGAACTGCAATTCAGAATTATGGCGAACACAAATTCGGATAGTGATAAATTGCTGATGATCTTAAAGCATGCTTTTGAAGATATTACTCAGGATCGTGATAATTCCTGCACCTTACGAGGGAACAGGATAGAAGTGATTCATAATGAGGATTTTGATCACAGAATGGCAGATGATCCTGACGATGGCTATCTCTATTTTCCTTATTTAATCGGAGTATATCCGATAATTGATGATGTAAATTTGAATAAGCAAATTCAACTGGCAAAATCCTTATCAGATGTGCTGAATATGAAGCATGTGAAAGCTGAAATTGTTGCCGATTTTGAGGAATTGCTATAGATAATTCTCATGTTTCGGTACCAATATACCTGTGATGCATTAACGTGAGGAATAAAATGGCATATTTTTATTCTCTGCGAGGCTGGTTAGAGGCAGAACCGGATAATATTGACAGGCTTGATGAGAATTTTATGATCGCAAACAAAAAAAAATGTGACTATTCAGATAACTTGTTTAAAACAAATCTTGTGCGTAACCAATGGCTCAATGGAAGATATATCCTCTTGATGAAATCAGAAAATAAAATATGTCGTTTGTTGAAAGAGAACAACCATGAAAAGAACCCTTCATGGCCCCATCCACGACCTTGTAATCTTAACTGCCCAGGAGGAAATGTGTTCTCTGCGAAAAATATGTGATATAAAAAAATATGGTTTTGCTATATGCGTATCACTGATTATTCTGCAACTATGGATAACCACAACAAATCAGCCCTGCTTTGCAGAACCCGAAAAAAAAGGGCAGTCCCCATGCCAATGGAATTTTATACAGCCTGATGACAAAATAGTCTTTAACGAAATACAATTCCTTGATCGCATGACCGGTTTCGGTTTGAACAGCGAATGTCTGCACATGACGAAGAACGGAGGGTTGCAATGGGAAAAAATATACTGTGTTTCAAAACCGGATATTTGCAGCCGGCTGCAAAACTTTCAATTTGTCACAGCAGATGAGGGATGGTTGCTTAAAGGCTGGCATACCCTGCTTCACACACAGGACAGAGGAAAAACCTGGGAAGAAACTGATTTCCATGAAAATACATGGACGAACTTGCGTTTTTCTGATAATCAGCATGGCTGGCTGGTGGGAGAGAGGATTTCTCCGAATGATGTGCCGGATGTAAGAGGTGCAATCTGTGCCACGACAGACGGTGGGCGGAACTGGACTGAAGTGAATACCGGAATTTCCGCTAAATACCAATGGCGGTTTCGGGATATCTGGCCGATTTCTTCTGCCGATATATGGGTAGCCGGCGATTTTGTCCTGCACAGTGCAAATGGCGGCAAAACCTGGAAACAGGCAGCTATCGACCCGGTAATTCTGTATGATCTCCGAAATATTTCCATTCAGTTTAATGATGAGGGAATCGGGTGGGTTTCAAGAATGCCGTCAGACAACTTTTTGTTTACTGAGGACCGTGGAGTGACATGGACTGTTCGTGAACTTCCGAGAGATATTAAATTTACAGACAGCCTGATTTTTTTCAACCGGAATGAAGCATGGCTTACATCCGGAGATATTTACCGATCAGTTGACGGTGGACTCAACTGGGAAAAACTTTTGGATATCAGCCTTACAAGGAAAGTCGGCCAATCATATTATCTGATTCATTATCTGAGGTCAGAAAAAACAGTAATCACAACAGGCAATATAGGCATCGGCATTTGCACTTTTCCCTGATCGTGGAAGATCAGGGATATGGTTAAACAGCTTTTTTTCAACCACGAAATACACGAAGAAATATGGAAAAATATGGAAACATTTTCGTGTGTTTCGTGGTTAAGATTGCGCTCATCATATTCGCATTCTGTATTTTCAAACACCTCTAAGCAAAAAAAATCATACAAAAATAAACTTTGCACTCCGAATTGTTGTTGACAATCATTATTTTAAAAACTATATACTTGGCATCCTTTACAGAAACCGGGAACCAGTTCATTTTTATAAGGGATAACTGATTATCCTTAATCCGGTTTGAGCAGAATATGACTTTCTTCAAAAGGCGCAAACATGTTAAGATGGATATTTTTCGGGTTTTTTTTTATCATAATGGTGGTAACCGGATGCATACAGAACGAAATAAAACCGACACCTGTAACGTCACCAGAACCTGAACAGATGAAATCCTGTGATGATTGTGTGAACGGATTAAAATCTGACAGCCAGGATATATGGGGAGTATGTAATTATTGCTTCCTGCGCTTAGGTTTGAAGTCAGAATCTGATAATCAAAAAGAAATTGATCGAATAAAAAAACTCCTCAGTTCTAAGCTTCATCAAAAATTTGTTCTGCTCGGCACTGACAGAGACAGTGTTTCTGTTTTGAGAAATATAGTCAATATCCTGAAATGTCATGAAGAGATTTACAAAAAATTTCCACCTGAGAACAAAACGGAGAAAGAGGAACTCAGGAATCTCAGAGATGTGCGTGAAGAATATGAGATAAAGCTTTCCATTGCTGAACAGCAGCTCTGAACGTGTTTATAAACGTGCATGTGGACCGTCCACATGCCCTGAATCTGTTATAATCAGCAACTTTCAACTTTTAAAGGAGGATGTGATGAACAATGAAAAAAAATGCCGGGCAGGCAGAGAATCGAAAAATTTCTGCGTCCAATTCTTCGGATTGCTCTTCACCATTATCATGATCATGTGCATATCAGCAGGATGCAGCACTGTGAATATGGAACTGATGAGGAAGGCTGAAGAAAAAATTAACGAAGCTCAGAAGAATCACGACGCGGTGGTAGGGCTGAAAGTGGAAAAGCAGTATTCAGATGAGTTTGCAGAAGCATCGCAGGAACTTGACCATGCCAAAGACTATCTGAAAAAGAAAGAAGCGGAAAAAGCTCTTCCTGCGGCTGAAAACAGTGTGACTGCATCCAAAGATATTCTGAACAAGTATTATTTGGATGAAGTTGCGCCAAGGGCAGAAGCTGTCAAAAAAGCTATTATGAAGAAAGTCGGAAACGATGTTGACAGTCCGTTAAAAAAGTATATTCCCAGACTGGACAAAGTCCTTGGCTATGGTAAAAAGTTGGAAGCAAACCTGACAATCGCCTCCATTGAGAAGATCATCAAAGATATCGCCATGGTCGAAGCCACAGAGCATGTTGCCGACACAGCAATGAGCAAAAAACTGGAATCAGATGTTTCCTTCGGGATAGGCAGCTATGATCTGTCTGAGGAAGGAAAATCAGTCCTTTATGACGCGTTTCTCAGAAAGATCATCGCTGATAAAGAGGGCTACAAAAGAAAGTATCCTGACAAGACAATCAGGATAGAAATCAAAGTTGTCGGTTACACAGACGGAGCCGGTTTCAAAAACTCCGATCTGATAAGACGGTTGTCAGAAGGGGTTGAAAACCAAGTGCCTCAGGAGAATATACCGCACAGAGAGTTTTTAAACAAACGCCTTTCGGAATTTCGGGCCAGGTCGGTCAGTGAATATCTCAGACAGACTATTTTAAGCAGTGAAGGAAAGAATTCACAAGTTGAAGTCAAACAGGAGATCGTGGGTAAGGGAGAAAACATACCGCCAGGCATCATCCCGTCAGGCAACCCGAAAGACTCCACAAGAAGAATCTGCAAGATTTACAGTCACTATATGATACATTGACATTGGAGACTGGAACGTAAACTGGCTGATTATAACGCTTTTATGGTAGTTCACGGAGCTCCGCCAAATCCGTTATAATCAGAAAAGTTGAAATGCATCACACATCACGTTCACTATTTTATAAACTGGAACAACTTATTAAAAACATACAGATAAATGCTTAAAATATTTTCTTTCGGTAAATCAGATACCGGCCTTGAACGCACAAATAATGAAGATGCCTTTATTGTATGTCATGAACAGGGTGTTCTGGTTGTGGCGGATGGTATGGGAGGGGAGGCAGCCGGCGAAGTGGCCAGCCGTATTTTTGTCAAAACCGCACTGGAAATTTTTTCAGAGACTGAACCTGAAGAGGAGACATTTACAAAAAAAATATTCAGGCTGCTCAAAAGTGTTTTTGACCCCGCTGATAAAGGAATTTCAGACAATGTGAAGCAAGATTCCCATTTTTTGGAAACTGGCAACCCTTCAGAAACAGAATTGACAACTCTTAATCGCCCGGAAGAAGTTGTACGCAGGCTGATTGAGAAGACATTCATTAAGTCCAACAAAAGAATTCTGAGGCATATAAAAAAAAATCCTCATCATAAAGGGATGGGATGTACCGCAGAATTAATGGTTTTTTTTAACAAGGGGTTTGTTTTCGGTCATGTGGGCGACAGCCGAATTTATTGTTTTAAAAACGGACAGATGGAACAGATAACTCATGATCACTCGTTTGTCCAGAGACAGATAGACCAGGGGAAGCTCACCCCGGAAGAGGCCAGGACGCATTCCTATCGGAATATCATACTCCGGGCCGTGGGTATTGGAAAAAATTTGACACCCGATATTATAACAGGAAAAATTGATTCCCGCGACCTGTTTCTTCTCTGTTCGGACGGCCTCACAGACATGGTCGGCGACAACCTGATTCATGAAGTTCTGGCCTCCGCAGCATCTCTGACGCAAAAAACAGAAACACTCATCAAAATGGCCAAATCACACGGAGGCCATGACAATATCACGATAATCCTCGCTGAAATTACTGAGAACTGCAAGGATTCGGTTTAGAGGGGAGCATCGCGCCCGTGTTCGTAAACGGAACATGCACAGGTTCACGTCAAACACCCTCTAAATTTCCGGAGGCAGGACAAAAAGTTGCATATTGCTGGTTCTAACGGTTTTTGTGGTTTCCGATATAATCCGCAGATGAACGCTCACGGGGTCAGAGTGCGGGAGCATCAGCGTTCATCTGCGGTTTGCAAAGATCACAGCTGTCTGAAATCTTATGCAACCACAAAATCCGTTAGAATCAGGCATATTGCAAAACTGTCCCGGGTTTAATGGCTCCTGAATCCGTTATAATCAGACAAAAAGATTGTCATGCGCGCAGTTCCGCAAAATCGCCTGAAGGCGGAACTACGAACTTTATAATCAGCATAAATGAAGATCATATCAGGAATCAACTTATGAAGAGCTTATTATTTCTTTTGTCAGTCACACTCTTTTCATCTCAGGCCGTGTACGCGGCAAACGCCGCCATTGCCGGCGGATCAAATCACACCGTCGCTCTAAGAGACGACGGCACTGTCTGGGCGTGGGGAAATAATGAATACGGCCAGTTGGGAGACGGGACAGTCACGGACAGCAAAAAACCGGTGCAGGTTGCCGGTATGCATGATGGCACGTTTCTTGCCGACATCAAAGCCATTGCATGCGGTGCGAACCATACAATAGTTCTGGCGTATGACGGAACGGTACTGACTTGCGGACGAAATTTCCACGGCCAGTTAGGGAACGGAACAGCCACAAATATGAGCAGAACTCCGGTGCAGGTCACCGGAATCACAGATGTCAGGGCGATTGCCGGACGAGGCTCTCACACAGTAGCCCTCAGAAATGACGGCACGGTCTGGACATGGGGATGGAATTTCCACGGCCAACTCGGAAATGGGACAAACACAGACAGTCCTGTCCCTGTTCAGGTACTCGGTCTTGAAAATGTCAAAGCCGTGGCCAGCGGGGAAAGATTTTCCATTGCCCTTAAAAACGACGGCACTGTATGGGGGTGGGGCCATAATTCAGATGGGCAGATCGGGAACAAAACAGGAACAGACAGCAATATTCCTGTTCCGGTTCCCGAACTTAATGACATTACAGCCATTGCCGGCGGAGGTGATCATGCCATTGCTCTTGAAGACGACGGAACAGTCTGGACATGGGGAGACAACACTTACGGCCAGCTCGGCAATGGAATAAATATTGACGAGCCGACAGAAACAGACAGACCAGTGCGGGTGACTGACCTTAACCATGTCATATCCGTTGCCGGCGGGGAGATGCATACCATAGCGCTCAGAGATGACGGAACAGTCTGGGCCTGGGGAAATAACGACTATGGCCAGCTCGGAGACGGAACCCTGACAGACAGCAGCAGGCCGGTCTCAGTCTCGTCAGCGTTTAATCTTAAAAATGTCATATCCGTGGCCGGCGGCGGCTCGCACACCATAGCCCTTAAAAATAACGGCGAACTCTGGGCATGGGGCCGGAACGAGCATTACCAGTTGGGCGAGGGAATGAACATACAGGAAAATACGCCTGTGCAGGCATATCATCTCAGTTATGATATCTCTTCTGCGGCAGGCGGCGGTTTCCACACAATAGCCCTTGAACAGCCAGGCGGAAAAGTCTGGACATGGGGAAGCAACACCCACGGCCAACTCGGAGACGGGACCAATACAGACAGGAGCATACCCGCGCCGGTGTCCTCTCTTGAAGGAATCACGTTCATCGCCGGAGGAGAGAGGCACAGCATAGCAGTCAGAGAAGACGGAACTGTATGGGCTTACGGAGACAATACTTACGGCCAGCTCGGGGACGGGACAAACACCCACAGAAACACGCCGGTTCAGATTCCCGGTCTTGAAAATATCAGGTCAGCGGCCTGCGGGTCAGATCATTCAATAGCACTCGGGGAATACGGAAGCGTGTGGGCGTGGGGAAGCAATTTCCACGGACAGCTCGGAGATGGAACGAACACGGACAGCAACAAGCCGAAAAAAGTGCCGGATATTGCAACTGCTGTGTCCGTGGCCTGCGGAGCGAATCATACCATGGCACTCAGAAAAAACGGCACACTCCGGGCATGGGGAAGCAATTTCCACGGCCAGCTCGGAGATGAGGGGAATACAGACAGAAATGAGCCGATTCAGCCGGCTGACCTGCAAGATATCATTGCCATAGCCTGCGGAGCAAATCACTCGCTCGCAGTCAGAGCGGACCGGACTGTCTGGGCATGGGGAGACAATGCCCACGGACAGCTCGGCGACGGAACAACCATGGACAGAAATGACCCGGTCATGATGCTTCACACAGAAGATGCCCAGGCCGCTGCCGGCGGTGTCAGCCATACCATCATACTCAACAGAAACGGAACAATGCGGGCTTATGGAGATAATGAATTCGGACAGCTGTGCCGGAACTATGATCACAGCGGAGTGATTCAGGTCTGCAGTTTTGACAATGTCAAAACCATTGCCAGCGGGAGTTATCATACCATTGCAGTCAGGGAGGGGAATACCGCAATCAGGGAGGTCCTGACTTGGGGGGATAACAGATACGGCCAGTTAGGCCACGGAACCGAACCGTGGCTGCTGGTACAGGCTGACATAGAGCTGATCGGTCTGCCCAGCGCGATTATTGCTCTCAGGATCGTCAGCGGAATGACCCCGAGAACATTTGTGAACGATGTCAGCGCCGACAAAAAAATCGGATTGGAAGAGGCAGTTCACTTTTTACAGTTGGCTGCGGGTCTGAAGCCATGAGAATAAAGTTTGCCAGTTCGCAGTTCCGCCTGAACGCGGAACTGTTACAGCAAATCATAAATTCGTCACCCCCTTGTATCTATTATATAAGAGAGTGGGATGACGAACTTGTAAGTTGTGGTACTGCGAACTGAAAAAATCCTGATTATAACGGATTCAGGGGGAGGCTCCCGCACCTGCCCTCAGACATATCCGGGAACGTGCAGGTTTAAGCTTTGTGCCCCAGGTTTAAGCTTTGTGCCCCTTTGTGCCCCCTTTGTGTCCTTTGTGGTTAAAAAGGTGCGACGCAGAGCTGATTTCAGGCCTCCCCGAGAAGCGTTATAATCAGAAAAAATCATCACATATATTTTGGATTCACATAGGAGAACTGACAAATGAGACA
>JAOZLU010000914.1 GCA_029934695.1 Desulfobacterales bacterium
TCCCCGCCACACCAGATAAAAGCGTTTTTCATCCGGAATCAGGCAAAGTGTATCCAGATTGAGACGTATCTCTTCTGTCACAGGAGACTGTGATGATGCAATCTCTGTGAACTCAAAAGTTTTGGTCACAGTGCAATTCAAGCTTATTCCGGGCAATTGAAAGCGGATACGCCCGTCAGGCATCAGATTCACAAGCTCAATCTCTTCATCCCCTCTGAGATACCCTTCAACCTGCAAATCAGGATGTGCGGCATTGTAATAATCAAATCGGAAATCTTCGGGCGGATCCGGGGAGCGATCCTTGCGCCATTTTTCATTGTATGTGCCCACATAACCGGCACGGGGCATCCATGCCCTGCTGTAGAACCCGAATCCGACCGGTCTGGGATGATCTCCCCATGAATCAATCAGATCGCGAGGGTCTTCAATATTCGGCAGGGGTGTCCCTTCAGGGAGTTTTTTCGTTCCTTTGCCGATAAATCCCTTTCCCAAAAGATTCTCCTTGCAGAATTCCCCGCTCTCCGTATCAATACCGCCGAAAGCCCGCTCATACACAATATCCATAACCGCAAAAGGCTCTGGCTCAGATCTGCGCTCTGAAGAGAGAAGTGTTGAACCGATCCAACTGCGGTCGCCGATGACACGGAGGATTTTTCTTATCTGTCCGACGCGCAGCAACACGTCAACGGCCTGAACAGTTCCCCTTCCCGGGGGCGCGTAAGCTCTCCCGAGCAGGACAATGTCGGCTCTCGGTTTGAAAGGCGCTATGTCTGATTCAAATTTGATGCTCCCGCCGTCTTCATTGTGAAATTCATCCCCGAAAAGAATGGGAATCTGCTCTGCCGCGACCGGAGCCGGGTCGCCATTGCAGAAATCACAAGTCCCTTTTACAATGATGGTCAGAAAGATTCTGCCATCCGGGCCTTTTGAGGGCAGTGTTTCAATTTGAAATGGGGTGTTATTCAGAATATTCATAAGCCTGCTGCAAAATGGTTTTCAGAAGCTGTGAACTTAAACTTAAACTTAAACTTGCACTTGAACTTATACCTGAACCTGCCCGTAAATATTCACGTTCGGATTCAGGTTCAAGTTCTCATATCCATAAATGCTTGTCAAGCTATTTTAAAACGCCCGGTGTCGGAATAACAGACCCCATCACCACCGGGCCCACCGGCACGACCGGCGGCGCAAACGTCGGAATTGGCCCTGTGCCAAGCACGTTCTGAACAATGGTTGTGGTTTTAAATGTCTGAAACACTGTATTGAACGCCTTTGCGATTGCGTCAAACAAATCCGGGGCATGCAATGCTTTCGGATCGGCAAGGTTGGCCTCCATCATGCTTTTCAGGCTGCCCGGGGAGAGTCCTGATTCTCCGGGTGACGAAAGCGCAATCAGGGGAATCGGTACATTCGGCATGGGAGGTGCGACCGGTCCCGGAAATGCCGCAAACGGCGGATACATCAGTGTGCCGGTCAGTCCCATATGCCACGGTTGCCAGAGCGTCCCGAACGCCTGGGCAATGGCTTTGGAATATTTCATCTCCTGGGGCGTGCTTTTGGGTGCGGTGGCAAAGATTAAGGGCATCAGGGGCGGGCCGATAACGCCGCCCGGCAGAAGCATTCCTGTGGGGCCGTTAATGACGACGCTCACCATCGGGGCCATCTTCATCCATTTGTCAATCGCGTCACAGATTGCTCCGCATACCCCGTCAATATATTTTTCAAACTTCCTGCCGATGGTACTTGCCGTATCCACATGATATTTGTTCAGCGTCGCCTCTTTGAAAAGTGTCATAGGCGGATTGGGTGCGACGCTCCTTTCGCTCTTCTGAAACGCATCGGGATACTGATTCCCCGGTTGCTTCCAGTTAATGGGCAGCTTAATATTTTTTGAGGCAAAATTGGTTTTTGTCAGTTTGGACAGCATCGTTTTTTGGGGCGCGGGCATTGTTTACTTTTTCCTTATATATGAGTCAGGTTGAGTCTCCCACTTGGATTCATATACGATTCCATATTAACTGGCTGTTTGGCGGGATGACTGAGATAATCATATATGTCTGAGCTGAATATGACGCTTTGGCAATGTTCGGTCCATTCTTCTGCAAGGCAT
>JAOZLU010000915.1 GCA_029934695.1 Desulfobacterales bacterium
GTTTGATGTTTGATGTTTGATGTTTGATGTTTGATGTTTGATGTTCGATGTTTGAGTCTCAAAATTTCGGAGGTCTGTGATAATTTTTTTTAACCCTAATTTTTGAAGGAGGTTTATTTTGAAAGTACGATCATCAGGATTACAGGCATTGATAGGCGCCATTCTGATCATCAGCATGAGCTGTACGGCTTTTGCGGGTGAGATACAGCGTCAGTTGAGTGCTGAAAGTACCATAGAGCAGATACTCAGGCGCGGTGCCCTCCGGGTCGGCATGTCCACTTTTGTCCCCTGGGCCATGAAGGACAAAACCGGCAAGCTGGTCGGATTCGAGATTGATGTGGCGACCCGGCTCGCCCAGGATATGGGCGTCAAGGTCGAGTTTCTTCCTACCAAATGGGCGGGGATTATTCCGGCACTTCTCACGGGTAAAT
This sequence comes from Desulfobacterales bacterium, assembly GCA_029934695.1. GTDB lineage: Bacteria > Desulfobacterota > Desulfobacteria > Desulfobacterales > 4be13 > JAOZLU01. The sequence goes on from JAOZLU010000915.1 coordinate 432, forward strand.
TTGATGTGATTATCGGGGGTATGGGGATCCTCCCGAACCGCAACCTGAAAGTCAATTTCAGCATTCCTTATGATTATACGGGAATGTCCATGGTGGCGAACAAAAAAGTGGCCGCGGGTTTCGGCAGCATAGCGGATTTCAACCGCCCGGATGTCACCATTTCAGCCAGGCTCGGCTCGACTGCGGCGACCGCTGCCAAGCGGTTCGTGCCCAAAGCCCAGCATCGCTTTTTTGATGATGAATCCCAGGCATATCAGGAGGTTCTCAATGGGAACGCCCATGCATTGGTTGGTTCGGCTCCGACACCGGCGTTCTATGCGCTGAAGCATCCGGAAAAGCTTTTCCTGCCCCTTAAAGAAGCATTCACCAAAGAGCCTATCGGTTTCGCCGTCAGAAAAGGAGATTTTGATATGCTCAATTTTCTCGACAACTGGATTCGCTTTGCCGAGGCTGACGGATGGCTGAAACAACGCAAGCACTTCTGGTTTGAAACCAAAGATTGGGAAAGCATGATTAATTAAACTGATAATTCCAAACTTGCATCTTTGATGCAGGACAAAAAATGAGCAGGGAGAAACCCGGCTTTTCTCCGGAAAAGCCGGGTTTCTTTTTTTTGAAATCCCCCGCACCAGAACAGCAACAGATTATATGAGGAGACAGAAATCATGGAACAGACAAGAGACTGGGCAGTCGAGCCCCTTGTCCCCGAGGAGGTTTACACGGACAGGGAGGAATTCACAGACCTTTTTTACAATGCCGCCCTTAATGCGAGGGGACGGAGAACCCTTTCCGCTGCGCTGCTGGGACAGCGCCGGATGGGCAAGACAGAGATATTCAAGCGGGTGGTCAACCGCCTGTTTTTTGAACAGGATCACAGAGACCCGGCCGCGCCAGTGCCTGTATTTTACCAGTTTCCCGACGAGATGGTCAGCAGGAAAAAGTTCGCTGTCGAATATGTCGAGAACTTTATCCGATGGTATGCGGCATTCCGTCTGCGGGATGCCGACATTCTTTCAGAACCCAGAGAAACGCATGATCTGATTGCGCTTGTCGAGGAACGCCTGGAAATGTCAAAGGGATTCCGGGGGGCTGTCAATTTTGTCAAAGCGCTTATCAGCGGCGGTTTTGTTATTCTTCCTGAAAAAAAGGCCGTGAGACTGCCCCGTGAGGTCGCGGCCATGGATGACAGCACGGTGGTCATGTTTCTGGACGAATTTCAGAACACCCGGCTTCCGAACTCAGGTTTCAGCATAGCGGGTTTCTTTCAGGAGGCTGTCGAATCCCCGAGGTGCCCGCATTTTGTCACAGGCTCGGCCGTGAGCATCCTGGCCGATGATATTCTGGGGAAAGGCGGGCTTTACGGACGGTTTGATTACGAACGCATCGGGCCGTTCACAGATTACTGGGGAAGGGAGCTTGCCCTCAGAGCCGCCCGTCACTACAGAGCCGAACTGCCGGAGCTGATGGCTCCGGTTGTCTCAGACCGGTGCGGCGGAAACCCCTTTTACATCAGCGCCGTGATCCGTCAGGCGGCAAAGCGGAAAAAAAGGATCACCGATGAGGAGACACTGAATGAGATGCTGGCAGTTGACATCACATCTGGTTTCATCTGGGGGGAGATGAGCGACCAGGTGAGCCGGTGGATCAGCCGGGTGAACGAGCAGGGCATCACGAAAT
>JAOZLU010000300.1 GCA_029934695.1 Desulfobacterales bacterium
AACATCAAACATCAAACATCAAACATCAAACATCAAACATCAAACATCAAACATTTATTTGATAATGTCATTTATCAGGCCCAGAGCATTTTTGTTATATTCCAGGCCATAATCATTCACTTTCTTCAGGTTCAGAACAACGTGTGATCCAGCGGGGAACTGCACTTTTTCATCTATTTCATCTCCGGAAAGCACTCCCATCGCAATGTTGGCCGTCTGCCGCCCAATGGTGGGATCGTCAACGGAAACAATCAGGACAGCTCCCAGCTTTGCAAATATATGATGGTAAGAAAAAACAGGCGTTTTATTAATGTCGCATATCTTCAATATTTCATACAAACACTTTTTTTCACCCATGACCAGAGGATCGGAGATCATCCACATCGCATCCACATCAGGAAGTAACTGTTTTAAAATGAGCAGGGTCTGGGTTTTGTCGGAAACAGCTCTGCCGATAATCTCAAGCCCCAGCTCTTTGGCTTGGGATTTGGTGTTTTCAAACCACTCTGAGGTATATTGAGGGCTGTACAGCATGCCTATTTTTTCTATGCCTTGGAAGACGGACCGAAACATGAAGATTGGCATCCTGGGATGCAGTTCGTTGGATACGCCGTAAAGCTTCCGGGGCAGACGGGGCAGACGGAGCCAGTTGATAATTGAAGAAAAAACAATGGGTTTGTCACTGAAATGCTTATTTGCAAGAGAATACGCTTTCCCGCCGATACAATAAATGATGTCGGGATTATAAGAGGACATGCCGGCGATATCAGCATTCATTTCCTTTTTGCTGCCCAGATCAACTTCTTTTATCGGATTCGGGACTGTCTTTTTAAATTCTTCTTGGACAACTCTGTATTTCTCAACCGCAGCGTTGGAATTGATCAGCAGGATTTTATTCAGTTTCGCTGATATTTCTTGGTTCCCTCTGTCTTTTTCCGGAGCGGGGTCCGATCTGGTCGGCAGTGTATTTGGATTTCCGCACGCGAATAATATGCCGGAAACAAGGAGGAAAGCACATATCAACTTTGAAATATTCATTTTTCTTTTGTTTTCAGTCATCTGTTCAGCCCTCCAGTTTTTGCTTATCCGACGAGTCAATTGTTTTCCATCCATCCAGATCGAGCATTTTTACGATATTCGTTCCAGCCGAATCGTTAGGCAAATCTTTAATGATCTGAACAATTTTTTCAGCATCTTTGACGAAGCTTTCAGGCACAGCCAATATCGGCAGCAGGGATGCTTTGCCTTCCGTTATGGTCTTCATTTTTGAGTGAAGCCTGGGATCCAGCATTTTCAAATTACTGAGTGCATTTTCCGTGATCAGAGCCGATTTCGACATTTTGAATCCCACGGACATCAGGGCATCAATCTCTTTGGGAACCGTCAGTATCCTGACTATGTCTGCCGCATTTTTGTCTGCAAACATATCCCTGAGTACATTTCGTGTATACGCGATATCACTGGCAGATGCAACAGGCCCTTTTACTACGGAATTCATATTGTCGGACTTGCCGGCAACCAAAATTCTCTTCTGGTGATTCTGGCCATTCCGTACGCCAACCAAAGAAGGGGTAAGAGAGTATTTTTTATGTATATTGCTGTAGTGCCAACTGGACAGAAGCAAAAGACATTTATTTTTGCCTTTGATATGCCGTTCAAAAGTTTCTCTGTCCTCAAAAGGCTGAAATTCGTAAGGACCTGACTTGGAAATCCATCTGTCGAATTCCATTTTTAACGATTTGAAATTGTTGATTTTAGTCTCAGAACTGTAGAAATAGATTACGATTTTTTCCGGACCTGCGAACACGGTATAAGTCATGCCAAAAAGAATAACACAGAAGAAAAGGAATGTCGGCAGCAGCTTATATTTCAAATCATCAAACCGTAAAATGCCCGGGAATTTCATTGTTTGCAAAATGCTTGTCATGGTTTCACCTCTGTTAAGAATCAGGCGGCGATCATTGATTTTGATCATTGCGTGATGCACAATTTTTATTTTCCCTGTTCCCGCCGGATTGACAGTCCGGCCAGCCAGCCCGAAAAGCGTGAACTGCTTTTGGAACTCAATGAAGGATGCCTTAATTTTAATTGAAGAAATGATATTAGAGCATCAGAATTTTTTTGGCAAGCAAAAATATGCAATCAGCCAAAAGGCAAAATTTTTTCTGGATTTCATTTGAGCCGCACCGGACAAAACGCTTCCCGTGAATCCGGCAGGGATTCTGAACCGCTGATTGAACAGATTCATAAAATTCCGCAGATGTGATGATTGAAAACCGTCTGCATCAATCTGCGGTTCAGACGGACAGAATCAGGGGGCTGAACCGCAGATTCATAAGATTCCGCAGATGTGATGTTTGAAAACCGTCTGTGAAATCTGCGATTCTGAACCGCTGATTATACAGATTCCGCAGATGTGATGTTTGAAAACCGTCTGTGAAATCTGCATTCATCTGCGTCAAACTGCGGTTCAGAACATGAAGAACGGGTCAACATCCGCAACAATTTTAACCTCCCGGTGATGGAACATGGCCGACTCCTGAGCCATCAGTTGTCGGACAAACCGGTGAAGCGTCCCGGCACTCAACCCTTTCAGAAGAATCTGCCATCTGTAGCGCTTGGCAATTTTAAAAATGGACGCCTCCACAGGCCCCAGTATTTCCACAGATACTGAAAACGACTCATCCCCTTTCCGCAGATCATTGCATACATCTCCCATGATTTCAGCAAATTCCCGTGTTTTCACCTTGTCTCCGCCTGAAATTTTCAACTGAACCAGCCTTGAAAACGGAGGATAATTCAGGGCCTGCCGGAAAATGATCTCCTTGTCGTAAAAAGCTTTGAAATCCTGCTCCCCCGCAGATACAATGCTGAAATGACTCGGATTATACGTCTGCAGGATCACCCTGCCGGGAACATCCCCCCGACCGGCCCTTCCGGAAACCTGGGCCAGCAGTTGAAATGTCCGTTCTCCGGCCCGGAAATCCGGAAAGCAGAGGGAAAGATCAGCACAGATAATTCCGACAAGAGTGATATTCGGAAAATCATGTCCCTTTGCCACCATCTGGGTCCCGACAAGTATGTCAATGCTGCGGTTCCTAATATCCTTCAGTATTTTTAAAAGCGAGCCTTTCCGGGTGGTTGTATCCCGATCCATCCTGGCAACCCTTGCACTCGGAAAAAGGGATTTCAGGGCAGATTCAAGCTTTTCAGTACCCACTCCCAGCAACTTGATACTAAGAGAGTTGCAGGTGGGACACCTTGAACCGGCCGGCAGGGTAAAGCCGCAGTAATGGCACTTGTATGCTTTTGCCGACTGATGCAGTGTGAGAGTGACATCACAATTGTCACAATGAATCGGGTCTCCGCATGCCGCACAGACCGGAAAACCTGCAAAGCCCCGACGGTTCAGAAAAATAAGCGACTGCTCCCCGCGTTCAAGCGTTTCATTCATGGCTCCGTAAAGCTGCGGCGTGATAAAACGCCGGATTCCTTTCTGATCCCTGATTTTCCGCAGATCAACAACACGGATATCCGGGAGAGGCCGTTTTTCAACCCGCTCGTTCAATCTGACCTCGACAAATTTTTTTGTCACCACATTATAGTAGGACTGCACCGAAGGCGTGGCAGACCCCAGCACTGCAATCCCCCCTGAGAGCTTTGCCCTGACCACCGCAATATCCCTGGCATTATAAGGAAAACCATTATCCTGCTTATAAGATGTGTCATGCTCCTCATCAACAATGATCATGCCGATATCTGAAAAAGGTGCGAAAATGGCAGACCTCGCACCGATGGCAATGGCAGCTTCATCATGAATGATTCGCATCCACTGATCATAGCGTTCTCCCGGGGAAAGCCCGCTGTGAAGAACGGCAATACGTTCTCCGAAACGTGCCCGGAAGCGTCTTTCCATCTGGGATATCAGGGCAATCTCAGGAATCAGCACCAGCACGGAACGCCCCTTTCTGATGACCTCCGCGGCCGCCTGCATATACACTTCAGTTTTCCCGCTGCCTGTGACCCCTGCCAGAAGATAGGTTGTAAATCCGTTTTCCAGAGAACCGGTGATTTCCGAAACAACATTTTCTTGTTCTTCTGTGAGGACCCGGGGGCGATCCGGGGTGATGGATTCACCAAAGGGATCCCGATAGACGCCTTTTTCAAAAATCGAAATATAATTTGATTTTTCAAGGGATTTTATGAGACGGGGAGCTGTGGGAACCTTTTCTTTCAATGCTTTTACGGAAATTTCACCTTTGGATTTTAAGATGGCGACAATTTTTTTTCTTGCTTCAGAAAGATTGACAGAGGATAGGTCTGAACGGTTTAATGACACAAACCGCTCCGTTCTTGGCCGGGTCCTTCCGCCCTTTAACTCTCTTTTTTTGGCAACCCAGCCGGATTTTTCTATGGTTTGAATCAGAGAATTCGGGATGTCTTTTTTTTTTCTTTTTTTTGAACTGGAACTTGGGAACAAGGAGGAGGAGGCAGCGTCCTGGGCCGGAAGTGAAAGGGATTTTAAATGACAGGGACCCTGAGTCAGTTTGCTTAAAATTTCACGTTGCAAAGGGGGAAGGGTATTCCCGGAAAGTTGGGTTTTGCCTGCCTCGGTAATGGAAACCGTCACAAAATCATAAAGATTCAGACCCCGGGGAAGCGCACTTTGAATGACTTCGCCAAGGGGATGCATATAATAATCTGAAATCCATTTGAAAAACGGTATCATGGATGAGGGGAAAAGCGGCTTTTCATCCAGAACATCCAGAATAAGCCTGATTTTATAATGGTCATCGGGTTCGGCCACGCCCATAATATATCCCGTCACCCTGCGTCTGCCAAAGGGAACCAGGACTCTTTTTCCCACAGACACAAAAGAGGAAAGTGTCTCCGGGACCGCGTATGTAAAGGTATTTTCCACCGGAAGGGCGATGGCGACTTCGATGTGTTTTGAATTTATTGTCATTTTATCGTCATACAGGAAATTATGAAATTCGAGGTGCAGACAGCCTTGCATCCCGGTTTCTTTTTTTCTGATTATAACAGATGCGGGGAACCTTGAACTTGAACTCGGACGTGATCGTAAATGAATGTTCCTGGTTCTGGAACCAGGAATAATGCACTTGGCATCGTGATTTTTTCCTGAATCGGGTATATTATCTCTTCATCTTTCGTAAAACAGTCACAATGTCTTTTCCAAACGCCTTCCGCTGCCAGTTTTTCATTTCCTTAACCTCTTCAAGCTCTTTTATATTACGGGGATTTTTTGTCGCTATGGCGTTCATCAGCAATTTATTGCAAATCAGTGCAGGATCTATTTCAAGCGATTTTGCCCTGACACCCCGCCAACGCCTGATCGCTTTCACTCTTTCAGGTACTTTCGGAGACGATACAGGACCTTTCCTGCGCGGATAAACCGGGAAGTCTGTTTCAGGTATTTCGAGCGCCTCTCTGACCGTTTCCACCAAGGCATCGCCGTACATCCTGGCCTGTTTTCGGCTCAGGGCTTTAATTTTCTCCAGATGCTTCGGATTCAGGGGCTTTGCCCTTGCAATTTTCAGCAGCGAATCATTTCCGATTATCTTAAACAGCGGTTTGTCTTTTTTTTCAGCGATCTCTTTTCGAACCTGAAGAAGGTTTTCAAGAACAGCGAGGTCCCCCTGGGGGAGACGTCCTGCGCCCTTGAATCTCAGAAATAACGGCTCACCGTCAAATGAAGCCGCTCTCACCTTGGTCAAATCATCACACTCCTCATGTACCCAGAAAAGCCGCCCTTTTTTTTCAAGTTCTTTTTCAAGGACATTTGCAAGAGGGGCCAGATATATGGCATCTTTTGCGGCATATTCCAGCATATCCTTGGGCAACGGCCGTTTTGACCAGTCTTTTTTCTGATATTTCTTGTCAAGCCTGATATTGAAATGTTTCTGAAGAACCGCTTCCAGACCTGTTTCCCGGATTCCCAGAAATCTGGATGCAATCTGCGTGTCAAAAAGATTGCTGATCTCTATATTGAAATCCCTGTACAGGGAACGAATATCATAATCTGCCCCATGGAAGACTTTTTTAATATCATGTCTGAAAAAAAAAGGTGCAAGCGGTGACAAATCATCAAGTTGCAGAGGATCTATGATAACATTTTTTCGTTTTGTGGCGATCTGGATCAGGCAGACCTTTTCTCTGAAATGGTACATGGAGTCTGCTTCCAGATCAACGGCAACGGTTTTTTCCTTTTCAAGTATCCTTGCAAAATCTTTAAGCGCAGATTCCGTATCAATGATCTGATAGCCAAGCCTGTTGCCATATTTTATTTTTTTCCCGACCCGCAGGGCTGTCTCCCCTAATGATTTTATTTTATTTAACCAACTCATGATGTTTTATTTTATGCCTCGACAGTGAAAAGTTGAAAGCGGCCCCGCAGTATGCTGAAACTGTTGATTGACAAATCCGGCGGGAGCCACTTTCAACTTTTCATTTTTCACTTTTCTGATTATAACGCTTTCAAAGGAGGCCTGAAATCAGCCCTGCATCGCACCTTATTTAACCACAAAGGGCACAAAGAGGGGCACAAAGGGGCACAAAGATTAAATCTGCACGTTCGGCCGGATCTGTCTGAGGGCAGATGCGGGAGCCTCCCCTGAATCCGTTATAATCAGTCACTTTTCACTATTAACGATAATCTTTGCCCAATTGTTCTATGGCCTGAAGGATGCCATACATTGTTCCCTGTTTCATGTCCTCGCCCATCTCTCTGAGTTCATGGGAATACTCATCACCCATCAGAGACATCAGGATATAATAGATGGGTTTATATTTCTCCATAAACGGAAGAGACTCATTTTGAAAAAAATCCATGGCAATACGATGTTGTTTTTTTGCTATCAGCAACAACAGGAAATATCGGACATCCTCTTTGTATTCTTCCAGACCGTCCCGGTTTTTTACAATTTCTGAGAAAAGCCTCACAGCTCTTTCCACCTGATTATTCCAAAGAAGGATGGCCGACAGGGTGTGCTGATGTGTGAGATTTTTAACTTTTTCACAAGCTTTTTGTGAGTATTCCAAGGCTTTCACCTTTTTCTTCTTCTGGACAAAATACAACCATGCCAAGTTGTTCATTGCCTCATGAATCCCCCTTTCAGCAGCCATCAGGTAATATTTTTCGGCATTCTCGTAGGACTTGAATTCATCATCTTCGTATAACAGCGCCAAATTGAACATGGCATCGGCATGACCCTTTTCAACGGCCATCAGATAATATTTTTCGGCATTTTCATAATGTCCGAGTTCCCTGTGATGCAGCAATGCCAAGTTGAACATGGCATCGACCTGACCCTTTTCAGCAGCCATCAGGTAATATTTTTCAGCCTTGTCATAAGATTGAAACTCATTTTCCTCGTATAACAGTGCCAGATTAAGCATTGCCGTGACATGCCCGTTTTTGACAGCCATCAGGTAGTATTTTTCCGCGTCCTTATACGATTTAAGCTCCCTGTGATACAGTGATGCCAGTTTAAGTGTCGCGTTGGCATCTCCCTCTCCAATGGCCATCAGGTAATACTTTTCTGCCTCTCCGTAATCACTGAATACGTTATGGTATAACAAGGCCAAGTTCAGCATCGCCTTGATATGTCCCTTTTCAACAGCCATCAGGTAATACTTTTCAGCTTCCCTGTACGATTTGAACTTCTTATGACACAGCAGGGCCAGATTGAGCATCGCACCTGTATGCCCCTTTTCAACGGCTTTGGTATAACATGCTTTTGCCTTGTCATATAATTTAAGTTCATTCTGATATAACCTCGCCAAATTGAACATGGCCCCGGTATAGCCTTTTCGAAAGGCCATGAGATAATACTTTGCGGCTTTGTCATAAAGTTTGAACTGATTTTTGTATAATACAGCCAGATTATTCATTGCGCCCACATGCCCCTTTTCAGCAGCTATAAGGTAATATGCTTCGGCTTTGTCATATAATCTGAAATTATTCTCATATAAGGCGGCAAGCATACAGCAAACACTTTCATTTTTATTCCTGATCGCTTCAAGTGTTTGCAGAGATGCCTTAAACTCTCTTTTGTTATAAAAAAATTCAGCTTTTTCAAGAAGCGTTTTATCTGACTCGGATAATTTTTTTAAGCAGTCTTGATCTTCCATTGTTAAAAACTTTCGTTTCAGGTTTGCGTTTGCGTTTCCAGCTTCATACAATTTTTCAATT